>CAINDP010000122.1 GCA_903847405.1 uncultured Myxococcales bacterium
ACTTCGGCACGGGCGCCGTCGCGGCGGGGGAATGGGTCGAGGAATCGGAACGGTACGGCTGGGGCGCGCCAGCCCTGGCAATCCAGGGCGACCGGGTGGTCCCCGCGATCCCGGGCATGGTCCTGACGGCCGACCTGCGAAGCGCGGGCGGCACGAACGTTTCCCGGCGCCTGTACGCGGCCATCGACCCGCACACGACGCGGAAGGAATCGCGGTCCTGCGCGTCCTGCCACGCGTCGTCAACGGCCCTGGGCCTGGGCGCGGGGACCCTGGACCTGGGCGACGACGGGCCGCGCTTCACGCCTGCCTGGCCGCAACCGGGGGCGCCCGACGCGGCCCGCGACGGCTGGGTGTCGCTGTTCCCGCAATCCGCCGCCCCCGGCACACGCACCGACGTCCGATCCCTGGACGCCCCCGAGCAGCGCCGCGTGCTGCGCGTGGGACCGTGCCTGCCGTGCCACGAAAAGTCCGCGGACCCGGTCTACCGGGACTTCGAGCGGTCGGTGCGGTCGCTGGTGACGGGCGGCAGCGCCTGCGCCTTCATTCCGCCGCCATGGATCGCCCGCTGATGGCCGTGGAAAATGGAACAGGGAAAATGGGGACAGACACCGATTTCCTGGGAAATCGGTGTCTGTCCCCATTTTCCGCCGCGATGGATTGCGATGTGGTTTTCTAGCAGCCACCGCCCTTCTTGACGGGGGCGTCGTCACGGACGGGGGAGGCGGGGCGGACTGCGGGCACTGACGCAGGCGGAGGGGCCTGGACCTTGGTGCCGCTGAAATACGCGCCCAGGGCCGACCGCAGGCGCCAGTCGGCCAGCACCGCCGGGGTGGCGTCAGCAGGGGCCGCGGCGACCGCCAGGATGCCGGATTCGAACGCGGGGAAGCCGCCGGCCAGGACCGCGACGTCGCCCTTGAACCGGCGCACGCCCTCGGGCGGCGCCACGTCACCCGCACCGTACAACACCAGCATGCGCGTCCTGGGCAGGTCCGCCAGGAAGGCGCCTTCGGCATCGTCCGCGGGCCGGCAGATCGCGCCGGGGATCCGCTTCACCGCGCACTCGGCCGTCGGGCGCAGATCCACGATCTGGACGGCGCCCGGCCGCTCGATCAGCGCCTTCGCCAGGGCCACGGCATCCATCGACGCAACGGTCCGTTCCGGGACCACCGGCACGGGCGCCGCGGGCAGGGCCAACGTCGCGATGCCGACCAGCGCGACAACCCCGAAGCCCGCAAAGACCCGGTTGCGCGTCGCAGGTTCGGACGTCGGCGGCGCCTCGCCGCGACTGCGACCCAGTGCCCGCTCGACCCACTCGCCGAACAGGAACGCGCCGACCGCCATCGCGACCACGGCCGCGGCCACCAGCGCCTGGGGCACGCCCAGAAAGTCCGGCAGGCGCACGACGCCCATCGCGCCGCTGGTGTAGAAGTCCCCGACCAGCGGATAAGCCAGGCCGAAGACCAGGGAGCCCGCAATCACGCCGAGGATCGTCACCAGGCCGTCCCAGTTGCCCGAGGCCATCGACACCCAGGACGTCCCGGGGCAGTAGCCCGACACGATGAAGCCGACGCCCAGCAGCAGCCCGCCGAAAATCTGCGGCCCCAGGAACGTTTCGGGAACGGTCACCTGCGACATGTCCAGCAGGCCCACGCCCGACAGCACAGTCATGCCCAGCAGGGCCGTCACGATGGCCGAAAACATCACCTTCAGGACGCGCATGTCGGACCCGTAGAACTGCGCCGCCAGGATCGGCGCCTGCCCGAACCCGCCACGCTCCAGCGCGAACCCGAAGGCCACACCGATCACCGTGCCCAGGACCAGGTTCGCCTGGTGCCCGAAATCCACCGCCAAGGGAAACATCATCGCCACTGCCTCCGCACGAGGGGCGCGAACAGGTAGCCGCCGGCGAACACGCACATCATGAACACCCACGATCCCAGCGACAGGACCGACCCGCCGGTCAGCGCCTGGCCCGACGTGCAGCCCCGGCCGAACCGCGCGGCCACGCCCATCAGGGCACCGCCGACGAAGGCCAGGGCCAGCCGCGTCCATGGGGACACCGGCCGCTTGCCCATCGTGATCCCGCGGCGCATGCGGCCCCCCGAGTACGCCCCGATGGCGCCGCCCAGGATGACGCCCAGCACCTCGAACACCAGCCAGTCGTCCAGCACGTTCTTGCCGGGACCCACGTACTCCGCGAAGTACGCGTTCGACTCGACCGCCTGGGGCGCGATGACGTGCGCCGCGCCGATGCCCAGGCGGTTCGCCGCGCCCGACGCGCCCAGGCCGTTGCCCACGATCAGGAACGATCCCAGCAGCACCAGGCCCAGGAAGACCCCGGCGACGTAGGGATTCCAGAACGGACGGGGAGCCTGCATGACGCGCCTCCTTGGGCTACGGGAATTCCCGGAAACTGGACGCCTGGCCGGAAATCATCAGCACGAACCGCAGCGACAGGCCGCCGATCAGCACCAGGATCGGCGTCAGCATCGCCAGGGGCAGCCGGCGACGGATCTCGATGGCCTCCAGGGCCAGCGGGACGCCCAGGCCGGTCACGACCACCAGGGACCAGAACGGCGCCGCCCAGGGTCCCGAGGTCAGGTGCCAGAAGGCGTGCTGCGAGGTCCGATCCCCGGTGGCGAACCCGACCAGCAGCACCGCGATCAGCACCAGTTCCGCCAGGATCGCCCCGACGTCCCAGCGCACGACGACGTGGCGCTCGTGTTCGTCCAGGCGCAGCAGCAGCAGCAGCGCGGCGCCCGTGGACAGCCCCGACGTCAGGAACAGAGGGCCCAGGATGGCCGAGTTCCACTGCGGCCGCGCGGCCATGGCCCCCAGCAGGATGCCGGTGTAGATCCCCAGCCCGGCGCCCACGATCACGGCCGCCCACAGCAGGGGCCGCCGCAGGGCGTCCGCATGCCCCAGGGCCCACGTGACGAGCGAGGCCAGCCGGTATTTCCCGGCGAATGCCCCCAGGCGCTGGCGCTCGTCGTCGGTCAGGCCGCCCAGGCCCAGCAGCAGCGCCACCGGGTACACCAGCAGCAGGATCCACGATCCCCAGGACATCGGGGACGTGGCCTCGAACGCCAGGTAGAACCGGTACACGTGCAGCTTGTACGACAGGTCCAGGAACAGCGCGCCCATGCCCAGCGACAGCAGCACCGCCGACAGCCACGGCGCCAGGCGCAGGGCCATCGATTTCGGCTTCTTCCCCGACAGCAACTCCAGCAGCGCCGGCAGGATCAGCACGCCCGCCGCCAGCCCGCCCAGGAACAGGTAGACCGGGATTTCCCAGCCCCACACCTGCAGCGACGGGTCGATCTGGGCGTTGGCGCGCCCGTGGACGATTTCCAGCATCGCGTCGTTCATCGCCCCCCCATCACGTCAGGAAGAACACGTTCGGCTGGCACCCGGTTTCGGGATGCAGGACCTTGAATTTCCGCTCGCGCAGCAACCGCGACACTTCGGACTGGGGATCGTTCAGGTCCCCGAAGTGCAGGCAGAACGTCGGGCAGACCTCGACGCACGCCGGCAGCTTCCCGTCCTGGACCCGGTGCAGGCAGAAGGTGCACTTGTCCACGTACCCGTCCGGATGCGGATACCTGCTGTCATACGGGCACGATGCGATGCAGGCCTTGCAGCCCGTGCACTTGTCGTGCGTGACCAGCACGACACCGCCGTCCGAAACGTGGCTGGCGCCCGTGGGGCACGACGCGACGCAGGGGGGCTTCGCGCAGTGGTTGCACCGCTCGGACCGGTTTTCGGCCGTCAGGTGCGGGAACCAGCCCCGGACCTCCTCGACCAGCCAGTCCCGCGAGAACCCGTCGGGCACCGCGTTTTCGCCCTTGCAGGCCAGCACGCACGCCTTGCACGCGACGCACAGGCGCGTGTCCACGACCATCGCGTATCGCTTGTCCCTGCTCATGCCTTTTCCACCCGCACGAAGTTCACGCTCATGCCCGTCCCGCCCATGATCGGATCGGTCTTGATCCGCGTCACCAGGCGCGAGTCGTCGGCGCCGCGGTTCCGGGCGAACCGCAGTCCCTTGGCGTCGTGCCCGAATCCGTGGACCATGAACACGCAGTCCGGACGGATGCGCTGGGTCGCCTTCAGCCGGATCGGCTGGGACCGGACGCCGTCCTGGTTCACCGCGACGACCGTTTCGCCGTCCGTCAGGCCCAGTTCCGCCGCCATCCCGGCGTTCAGCCACAGTTCGTTCTGGCTGTAGATTTCCCCCAGGAACCGGTTGTTCGTCGTCCGCCCGAAGGTGTGGGTCGGGGCGCGGCCGAACAGCAGCCGGAAGTGGCCGGCCGGCGGCTCGTCGGGCGGCGTGAACTGCGGGATCGGGTCGAACCCGGCATCCTTCAGCCGCTGCGAAAACAGTTCGATCTTCCCGGACGGCGTCGCGAACGTCGGTTCCAGGCCGTCCTCGATCGTGGTCGGCCGGGGCTTGCCCACGACCACGCCGGTGGTCCGCAGCGCGTCGCAGTCATACCCGGCCGCATGAACCCGCTGCATCGCGTATTCCATGCTGTCCTTCCACGGGAAGTAGTCGGACAGGCCGACGCGACGAGCGATTTCGCGGGCGATCCACCATCCCGGCTTGCTGTCGTACATCGGCGGGACGACCTGCTGCCGCACCGCCGCGAACGGCACCTTCCAGGGCGGGTTGTCGATCTCGTCGCACCGCTCCAGGTACGTGGCCTCGGGCAGCACCACGTCGGCCCAGCCCACGATTTCCGCGGGCAGCACGTCGACCACCGCGATGAAGTCCAGCGCCTGGATCGCCTCCTTGACCTTTTCGGGCTGCGGCAGCGCCATCAGCAGGTTCGTCCCGTAGACCAGCCACCCCTTGATGTCGTAGGCGGCCGTGCCCGGGATCGACGCCATGCACAGCCCGCTGGCCAGCACCTCGTCCGCCAGGGGATAGGCCTGGTCCTTCGGCCGGTCGGGCGGCGCCTTCGGATGGTGCTCGTACGCGGTGTAGGGATACGCCGGCAGGGCCATCTGCGAAGGTACGAAGATGCCGCCGCGACGGGCATAGGACCCCAGCAGCGCGTTCAGGATGGCGATGGCCCGGCTGCGCTGGGTGTCGTCGCCGTACCAGACCACGTGGCGTCCCGGATGGACCAGCGACGCAGGCCGGCCGCCGGCCATGACCCGGGCCGTTTCCACGATCGTTTCGGGCGCGATCGTCGTGTGCGTGTAGGCCCACTCCGGGGTCTTGTCCCGGACGTGCTCCTTCAGTTCGTCGAAGCCGACCGCGTACCTTTCGACGTATTCCTTGTCGTACAGCCCCTCGGCGATGATCACGTGCATCCAGGCCAGCAGCAGCGCCAGATCGGTGCCGGGCTTGATGGGCAGCCAGTACTTCGCCTTGCCCGCCGCGGTGGAAAAGCGCGGGTCCACGACGATCAACTGCGCGCCGCGGTCGATCGCGGTGGCGAACTCCTGGACCTGGGTGTTGTGCATGTTTTCGCCCAGGTGCGACCCGATCAGCGTGATCACGCGCGAGTTTTCCAGGTCCAGGACCTCCGGCGAGCCGAGGGCGGCGCCGAACGTCAACTGGAACCCCACCTCCCGGGGCCCGCGGCACTGGGCGTACGAGGGCGCCGCGATGTTCTTGGACCCGTAGGCCTTCAGCAGGTGCTTGAACCAGGAACCGCCGTACCCGTGGGAATACAGGGCCAGCGACTCGGGGCCGTAGCGGTCCTTCAGGTTCAGCAGGCGCTGGGCGGTGAAGTCCAGCGCTTCCTCCCAGGTCACCTCCTCGAAGACCTGCTCGCCCCGCTTTTCGCGGCGCAACATCGGGCGCTTCAGGCGATCCGGGTCGTACAGCAGGCCGGGCCCGCCGGTGCCGCGCGGGCACAGCCGGCCACGGGACAGCGGATGCGCGGGATTCCCGGTGATCTTGGTCACCCGGCCGTCCTTGACGTGGGCCAGGACGCCGCACTTCCAGAAGCACAGTTCGCAGAAGGTCGGCACCACCCGGTCGCCGTCGGTGCCCGGGTTCGCCACCGGGTCGCCGTCCAGGCCCCACCAGTTGGTGGTCAGCCCCGACCCGACGGCGGCGGCACCGGCCGTCGCGGCACCGATCTTGATGAACTGCCTGCGCGTCACGCCCGACATGCGTGCCTCCTTGCCCGTCAGGAACCCATCACCAGCGAACACGTCGCGATGCAGTGCAGCAACTGCGCGGTCTGGGGCACCGCCAGGGAGTAGAACCGGAAGCCCTGGGCCCGGCGCACCGTCACCAGGCCGTGCATCCGGAGGATCCCCAGCTGCTGGGACAGCGCCGCCTGGGGCAGGTCCAGTTCCCGACCCAGGTCCCCGACCGACTTTTCGCCCTGGCAGTGCAGGTGGGCGACGATCCGCAGCCGCGCGGGATGGCCCAGGGCCTTCAGGAGGAGGGCAGCCCGCTCCACCTTGCGTTCTTCGACGAACACGTCCCGAATCTGAGCGACGTCCATTCACCCCCCGAATCCGGCCGCAATCCCGGCCGTCGGGGCGGACGATATCCAGATATCATGCTTTCTGCAAGTTCATTCTGCGCCCTTGGCAAATCGCGCCGGAAAATGGGGACAGAAAATGGGGGACAGACACCGATTATTCGTCCCGAATAATCGGTGTCTGTCCCCATTTTCCGGTGTCTGTCCCCATTTTCCGTCTAGAATCCGCCCATGAGCCCGCTGGACTTCACGCTGGTCACCTTCGTCGTTTCTGTCGTGGCCGGCTTCGTCGGTTCGCTGCTGGGCCTGGGCGGCGGGATGATCGTGACGCCGGTCCTGACCCTGGCCCTCGGGGTCGACATCCGGTACGCCATCGGCGCGTCGATCGTGTCCGTCATCGCCACTTCCAGCGGCGCCGCGGCCGCCTATGTCCGCCAGCACATGACGAACATGCGGGTGGCCATGTTCCTGGAAATCGGCACGACGCTGGGTGCGATCACCGGCGCCTGGCTGGCCGGGCGCATCGACCCGCAGTGGCTGTACCTGATCTTCGGCCTGGTGCTCACGGCCTCGGCGATCGCGATGTTGCGCAAGCGCCACGCGGCAGGCGGCCCGGTCCCCCCGGACCCGATGGCCGACCGCCTCCGGATGCACGGCGAGTTCTTCGACGAATCGCTGCAGCGCACCGTGGCCTACCGCGTGTCCGGCAGCCGGCCCGCACTGGCCCTGATGTATGTCGCTGGCGTCCTGAGCGGCCTGCTGGGCATCGGGTCCGGCGCCCTGAAGGTTCCCGCGATGGACCTGTCGATGCGCCTGCCCCTGAAGGTATCCACCGCGACCAGCAACTTCATGATCGGCGTGACCGCGGCGGCCAGCGCCGGCGTCTATTTCCTGCGCGGGGACATCGTGCCCTTCATCGCCGCACCGGTGGCCGCGGGCGTGCTGGTCGGCGCCACCGTGGGATCCCGCGTGATGGCACGGCTGGACAACCGGGTCCTGCGCATCGTGTTCGTGATCGTGCTGTTGATCGTGTCGGTCCAGATGATCCTGAAGGGGGTCCGCGGATGAGCGACGACACCTCCCCGGGCAGCCAGGAACGGAAGGTGCGCGCGCTGGAACGCGTGGTCAGCCAGGTCCTGCGCCTGGGCGTGCTGACCAGCTTCGTCCTGGTGGTCGCCGGAACGCTGATGACCTTCCTCCAGGCGCCGCCCCCGGGCGCCGAACCCGCCAACGCCAACGGCACGATCCTGACGGCCGCGCCCGCCCTGTCGAACCTGCCGCGCGACCTCGCCCGGTTCAGCGGGCCCGCGTGGATCGCCCTGGGCCTGCTGGTCCTGATCCTGACGCCCGTGATGCGCGTGGCCGTTTCCGCGGTGGGGTTCGCGTTCCAGAAGGACCGCCTGTATGTCGGGATCACGCTGGTGGTCCTGGCCGTGCTGATCGCGTCGTTCCTGATGGGGTAGGCAGGAGGCTGACACCATAGGGGCGATCCCTAAACCTTGGTGACAGCCTGGCATCCCATTCCCGAGCACCCCCCCCTGGACTACAATCGTCGTCGTCGGTTGGAGGCCCAAGGACATGGAAGACAAGTGGTACATCACGCAGCAGACCTTTCCCGCCCTACTGCACCGCAACGCCACGCAGTTCGGAGGCCGGCGCGCCCAGTGGTGGAAGACGGGACCGACCCAGACGACCTCCATCACCTACGCCGAACTGGGGCACATCGTCGATGAACTGTCCGCGGGGCTCATGGAACTGGGGCTGCAGAAGGGGGACCGGGCCGCGGTCATGGCCCATACCTGCCCGCAATGGGTGTGGGCCGACTACTCGATCCTCTGCGCGGCCGGCATCACGGTGTGCATCTATCCCACGCTGTCGCAGAAGGAACTGGTGTTCCTGGTGAACGACTCGGGCGCCCGGTTCCTGTATGTGCAGGACACCGAAATGCTGCAGAAGGCCACGGGAGCCTGGGGCGACATGCCCACGCTGGAACGGATCATCGTGCTGCAGGACGGCTATTCGGGCGACGATCCGAAGGTGCTGGGCCTGGCGCAGTTGCGGGAACTGGGCAGCGCGCTGCTGGCACGCGATCCTGCCGTATACGAGGCCCGGTGGCGCGGGGTGGACCTGCACGACCGGATGACCATCGTCTACACGTCGGGCACCACGGGCAAGCAGAAGGGCGCGGTGCACACGCACTTCAGCATCAACGCGGCCTGCACCCGCGATTGCATCGCCATCCCGCCCTACCACGCGGACGACGTCGTGATGTCGTTCCTGCCGCTGGCCCACACCTATGAGCGCCAGTGCGGCCACGGCACGGCGATGCACGCCGCGGTCACGGTCGCCTATTCCTCGCCGCAGACGGTGCTGCCGGACCTCCAGACCTTCCGCCCCACCGTGTTCATGTCCGTGCCGCGCATCTACGAACGCATCTACATGGCCATGCGGGAAATGGCGTCGAAGTCCCCGGTGAAAAAGACGATCTTCGAATTCGCCATGCGGACCGGCCAGCAGGTCACCGAGGCGCGGGCCACGAAGGACGGCTTCATCGACATGTCCGAAGGGATCGACTTCACGCGGGGGGTCAATCCCTGGCTGGTCCTGAAGTACAAACTGGTGGACCACCTGGTGTTCAGGAAGGTCCGCGCCCTGCTGGGCGGCCGGTTCCGGTTCGCGTTCTCGGCCGCCGGCGGCCTGTCGGCGGACCTGTGCAAGGTGTTCATGGCGATGGGCGTCCGCATCATCGAGGGCTACGGCGCGACCGAAACCTGCAACACCGTCAACCTGAACCGCCTGGACAAGATCCTCCCCGGCAGCGTGGGACCACTGTGCCACGCAGTGGAAGGCCGGATGGCCCCGGACGGGGAGTGGCTGGTCAAAGGCCCCAACGTCATCACCGAGTACTGGAACAACCCCGAAGCCACCCGGGAAGCCTTCACGGACGACGGCTTCTACAAGACCGGCGACGTCGTCCAGATGGGCCCCGATGGGTACATCCGCATCGTGGATCGGAAGAAGGGCATCATGGTGCTGGACACCGGCAAGAACATCCCCGCGGCCAAGCTGGAAAACCTGTTCTCGGTCAGCCGCTGGATCGACATCGTCGTGCCGGTCGCGGACGATCGCCCCTTCGTCACCGCCCTGGTGGTCCCGAAGTACGACGCGTTCATCCGGCTGTTCGACGCGGAAGGCATTTCCTACGACCGGACCGACCTGGAATTCATGGGCGAGGGCGCGGCCCGGATGTGCGTCCGGGTGGGCGCCGACTTCATCGGCCAGCAGCGCCTGAAGGACCTGGTGGACCACGAGATGCAGGCGGCAAACGGCCGGCTGGAGGAGTACGAGCGCATCCGGAAGTTCGCGATCCTCAGCCGCAGGTTCAACGAGGCCCAGGGGGAAATGACGCCGACCCTGAAGATCAAGCGCAACGTCGTGATCAAGAACTTCGCCGGGGAAATCGCCGCGCTGTACCCCAAGGCGGTGGTGTAGGGACAGGCCCCGCCCGCATCACGGCGTCGTCAAGGACACGGGCGATTTCCGGGTCGGCTGTTTCCATTCTTGGACCAGAAATGGAAGTCGTCCTTCCACTCCCGCAGTTTCGGACGGCTTCGGTTCGCCCGACCCGGCCTCAGGAAACAGGATCCGTCGCATCAAGGGTAAAACAGTAAGAAACCAAAGGGTAAATCATGGCCTCAGACACCGAACCCCGAGGTAGTTGTTGCGGGGCGACGGATCGTTCCTGTCGCGGTAGGCCGCACGCAGGTCGGACGCGCCGGCGAGCCAACTGCCGCCACGATCCACCCGGGCGGAGCCGCTGCCCTCCCAGGCACTCCCGTTCGTCGGGGCCCCTGAGTACGTCGATTGGTAGATGTCCTGAACCCACTCCCAGACGTTCCCGGCCATGTCGCACAACCCCTGCGCAGTGTTCCCCGACGTCTTGCTGCACACCGGCCAGGTCCGGTCCTGGCCGCATCCGTCGTTCCCGTTCCCCTTCATGACCGCCCGTTCGCAGGTCGCCTCCTGATCCCCCCAGGGATACTCCCGGTTCTTCCCCCCGCTGCGCGCCGCGTATTCCCATTCCGCCTCGCTGGGCAGCCGACCACCCACCCACTTGCAGACCGCCCCGGCCTGGCTCCAGTCGATGCAGTTCATTGGATGGTTGCCGCGATCCCCCTTGTCCCAGTTTCCATATTGCCCGCACGACGCAACACCCGTATCCGAGCACGCCCCGGCCGCAACACACGCCTTGTACTGCGCGACCGTCACTTCGGTCTTCGCCATCTGGAAGCCCTTCACGGCCACGCTGTGTTTCAGGCCCTCGTCGCTGTTCCCGGACCCCATCTCGAACGTCCCGCCGGGGATCGAAATCCACTCCACGCCGCCGGTCAGTTTCGCGATGGCCACGTCCAGGGCCCGGACGATCCCCGCCTCGGTACACGGACCAGCCCCGGTCGCCGCCGATTCGGTGGCCGCCTTCGCCAGATCGAACACGTTCAGGCTGACCTTGCACTCGTTGCCCAGCTTCGCCACGCGCGTCGCCAGCGTCTTCTGCGCCGCCAGTTCACGGCCCAGGTCGATCTGGCACGACTGGTCGAAGCACGCCTTGTACAGGCCTTCTTCTGCTCGACCAGGCGCTCCTTCAACTGGTCCCGGGGCACCACCTGGTACCGGCCCGATTCGGTCAGCCGCGTGGCCACGTAGTCGCTGAGGTTTTCCACGACCCCAGCCCCCAGAACGACGCCCTTCGTTTCCACGTTGAACACCGCGATGATCGGCGGGCCCGACTGGGCCAAAGCGGTGTCCGATTCCACCAAGCCGGTCGCGATCAGGACCGCCACCGCCAGCGTCCGCAGATTCAGGTGCATCGGGACCTCCACGATGGGGGGAGTCTGCAACGGGCGGGCTGCCGGGGGGAACGACACTGCGGAACCCCGAATCGACCGCCCCTTTCCCGCGCCCGCCCACCCACAGGCGTCCGCTGGGGTCCGGGGCGAGGGGGGGCGGGGCCCTTTGGAGGGCCTGCGGGACCCGACGGGGCGACGGCGACCTGTTCGCGCGCAGCGCGGCGCGGCCCACTGTTTGAGGCCCCCTCAGGGGGCCGAGTTTGGGCCGCGAAGGACGCCGGCCCCCAGTCGGGTGCGGGGGCACCGGCGCGGCCCCGCCCCCCTCGCCCCGGGCCCCTTCACCGGAAACGTTGAACCAGCGACCGCGGCCGCGACCTTCTACCCGCCGACCCGATCCTCCCAGCCCCCCTGCGACACGTTCACGGCGCGGTCCAGGGCGTCCAGGATTTCCCGGGCGAACCCCGCGGGCGGCGCATCGGGCAGCGTCCCGGCCGCATCGGGCGGCATCACGGCGACCATGTCCGGGGCGCTGGCCAGCACCCGCTCGCACGTCCTCTGCAGGTGGTCCGCCTGGATGTCGTCGAAGTCCACCAGCGTCGCGCCGAACCGATCGTGATAGTCCACCACCGCCGCCAGCACCAGCCGGAACAGGGCCTCCCGGTCCACCACCATCGGCCGGATCGCGCCGTGCGCCGCCCGGGCGATCGCCGGCATCTGGTCGCGGAGGGCCGGGGAGATCAGCGTGTCGTGGGACAGGACCTGCAGCACCTCGGGGTGCGCCGTTTCCAGCGCCGCCTGCTCGCGCGCGATCGCGCTGGCATGCCCCGCCCGCAGCACGTCCATCAGGTAGCCGGTGTGCACGAACATCATGCGCGGCATCAGCGCCGGCGACACCTTCTGGGTCGCCTTCACCACGTCGAAGAACGCCTTGCGCTGGGCCGGGCTGACCTTGCGGGAGTAGTACGCGAACGTCCGCGCCATCATGGTCCGATTCTTCCAGAGGCTGGTCAGCATCGCCTCCTTCACCTTGGGCTTTCGGCGGATCCCCTGCAGGAACGCCACCGCCCGCTGGGCGTAGTCCTCGGGCCGGTGCACGCGGTCCCAGTAGTCGGCCAGGCCCTCCATCAACTGCACGCGGGTCAACTGTTTCGGCAGGATGTTCGTCGTGATGTCCAACCGGTCGCGCATCTCGTCCGTGAAGGCCACCAGGCGGCCCTGGCGCTTGAGGTCGTACCACATCTTCGTTCCCGGCGGCGCGATCAGCGGGTGACACTGGTGGTGCGTGATGTGCGCCGCATCCAGGAAGCGCGCGGTGCGGTCGAAGGCCGTCGCGTCGTCGCTGTCCGTCCCGATGATCATGTGGGCCATCACGACGATGCCGTAGGACTGGATCTTCAGCACCGCCGCCAGGATGTCGCCCTTCAGGTTCTGGTGCTTGTTCATGTCCTTCAGGGACGCGGCACTGGTGGACTCGATGCCGATCTGCACCTCGGCGAAGTTCGCGTCGGCCAGCAGTTCCAGCAGTTCGTCGTCCTCGGCGATCGTGATGTCCAACTGGGTCAGGAACCCCAGGGGCAGCGTGAAGGAATTGTTCAACGGACCCAGCTTGCGCAGCAGGTCCTTCACGTAGGCGCGATCCGCCGCGAAGTTGTCGTCGGCGAACATCACCATCTTGGCGCCCAGGCGCTCCAGCGTCCGCACTTCCTCCAGCACGCGCTCCACCGGCTTCAGGCGGATCTTGCGGCCGTACGTGTAGATGACGTCGCAGAACGAGCAGTCGAAGGGGCAGCCCCGGCCGGTCTGGACCGACACCGCGAGGTACTTGCGGATGTCGCCCGCGATCAGATCCCAGCGCGGAACGGGCGTCGCGGCCATGTCGGGCTTGGCGACCTGCTGGTACATGTCCTTCGGGTGCCCGGCGGCCAGATCCGCCAGGAAGCGCGGCCACGTGTCCTCCACCTCGCCCCAGAACAGGGTGTCCACCTTCGCCTTCAGGCGCGTCATCATCGTGCCGGCGCCGATGCCGCCGACCACGATCCGCGCCGTCAGACCCTTCATGCGGCAGGTTTCCACGATGGCCAGCGTCCGCCGGAACTGGTTCGTCGTCAGCGTGATCCCGATGACGTCGAAGGGTTCGGAAAACAGCACCTCGTCCACGGGCCCGAGCATGTTCTCGTCGTGCAGGTGGACGCTGTGGCCCTCGGGGGTGACGGCCGCCACCGCCGCCAGGGCGTGGGGCGCGAAGAAGGCCGGCGAATCCAGGTAGGGGATTTCGCGCATGACGCGCGTCAAAATGTCGTCGCTGCTGCCCGGATTGATGAGCAGGATCTTCATCGTCGCCCTCGCTGCCAGCCTGGGACCGTTTCGCAGCGAGGATAGGGAAAGGGGGGCCGCAGGGCAAGCCGCGCGCCGATATCGCCGGGATCCCTGCGATATCTGGCGGTTGAAGCCGTACCCTTCCCCGCTTTGGCCCTGCGGGTCGAAAATCGAAGGGTCAAGCCCCAGGGAGCGAATCATGGACAGGCCGATCCCGGTTTCCGAGATTCTTTCCCGCAAGGGCAGCGACGTGCTGTGCGGCGCGGAGGATCTGACGATCGTCGAGGCGGCCCGCCTGATGGTCGAGGCCCGGGTCGGCGCCCTGTTGGTCATGGACGGCGGCGACCGCGTCGTCGGCATCCTGACCGAGCGCGACGTCCTGCGCTTCACCGCCCGCCACACGGACCGCCTGTCCGCCACGCGGGTCGGCGACATCATGTCCCGCGACGTGCTGGTGGGGCTTCCCACGGACACCGTCGAGGCGATGATGTCCCTGATGACCGCACGCCGGATCCGCCACCTGCCCATCCTGGTGAACGGTCGCCTGGCCGGCATCGTGTCCCTGGGCGACCTGGTGAAGACCGTCGTACACGAGGCGAATTTCGAGGTCCGGATGCTGCGGGACTACATCACGGGGTCGTACCCCGGGTAGGGTTCGGGGCGCCAGACAGGCCCGATGTCAGAATTCAAGCGCCGTATCCATGGCTTCCGAATCCCGCCATCCCTTCTACCCCCCACACGCTGCTAGACTACCCCCACGGATCGACGAGGAACACGGCCATGGCGATCGACAAGGGCACGCACCGGTGGCGCTTCTTCCGCGCCGGCAACGTGGACCAGGCCCGCATGGAAACCGGGGCGGACATCGGCAACCTGGGCGACCTGGACCTGAAGATCTGGGTGGCGTTGGCCTGCCCGGTCAAGGGACTGGAATTCGACGAACGCACGCTGGCGCTGCTGGACACCGACGTCGACGGCCGCATCCGGGCGCCGGAAATCCAGGCGGCCGCCACGTGGGCGTGCCGTGTGCTGAAGGATCCGGAGTGGCTGGTCCGCGCCCCGGAAAGCCTGCGCCTGGACTGGATTGACGACGGGAACCCCGACGGGGCGCACCTGCTGGCGACGGCCCGGCGCATCCTGAATGGGCACGGCAAGGACGGCGCCGGCGAGGTCACGATCCAGGACGCTGCCGAGGCCGGCGGCGTGCTGGCGAAGTCGAAGATGAACGGCGACGGGATCCAGTCGCCCGCGGTCATCGACGACCCGGTCCTGAAGGCCCTGGCCACCGACGTCGTGACGACCCTGGGCGGCCAGAAGGGGATCGACGGCGAGGAGGGCGTGAACCAGGTCATCCTGGACACGTTCCTGCAATCGGCGACCGCGTACGTGGCCTGGCTGGACAAGGCCGGGCCCGAGGTGCGGGACATCGTGCGCCTGGGCGAGGGCACCACCGCCGCCGCCGACGCGCTGCGGGCGGTCCGGGCCAAGATCGACGACTACTTCACGCGATGCCGTCTGGCCGCCTTCGACCCCCGGGCCGGGACCGCCATGAACCGCCCCGAAGAGGATTGGAAGACGCTGGCCGCGAGGGACCTGGCGCCGACGTCCCCGGAGGTGGCGGCATTCCCCCTGGCGCGCATCGAGCCGGACCGGCCCCTGCCGCTGTCCAACGGCGTCAACCCCGCCTGGGCCGACGCGATCGCCGCCTTCCGCGATCGTGTCGTCGAGCCGCTGCTGGGCAAGAGCCGGACCTCCCTGACCCTGGCGGACTGGCACCAGATCACGGCCGAGTTCGCGGCCTACGAGGCCTGGCAGGCCGAAAAGGCCGGCGCGGCACTGGAACCCCTGGGGGCGCCCCGCATCCGCCAGATCCTGGCCTCCGACGCGGGGGCCGGCCTGGCCGCCCTGATCGCCGCAGACGCCGCCGTCGAGCCCGAGATGAAGGCCATCGTGGACGTCGAGCGGCTGATCCGCTATGTCCGCGACCTGAAGCTGCTGCTGAACAACTATGTGTCGTTCACGGATTTCTATGCACGCCGGAAGGCCGTGTTCCAGGCGGGGACGCTGTTCATCGACGGGCGGGCCTGCGACCTGTGCCTGCGCGTGGACGACCCGGGACGCCACGGCACGATGGCCGGCCTGGCCAAGATGTACCTGCTGTACTGCGACTGCACGCGGCCCAGCGGGGAAAAGATGTCCATCGTCGCCGCGATCACGAACGGCGACTCGGACAACCTGATGGTCGGGCGCAACGGCGTGTTCTACGACCGCAAGGGACGCGACTGGGATGCGACGGTCACGAAGATCGTCGAAAACCCGATCAGCCTGCGGCAGGCCTTCTGGTCGCCCTACAAGAAGTTCCTGCGCATGGTCGAGGAGCAGGTGGCGAAGCGCGCCGCCGCCGCCGAGGCCGCGTCGGACGCCAAGGTGGCCGGGGCCGCCCAGGCGACGGCGGGCGCCGACAAGACGAAGCCTCCTGCCGAGCCCAAGAAGATCGACATCGGGACCGTCGCCGCCCTGGGCGTCGCCGTCGGCGGCATCACGGCCGCCATGGGCATGCTGCTGCAGGCCTTCTTCGGCCTGGGGATGTGGATGCCGCTGGGCATCCTGGGACTGGTGCTGCTGATTTCGGGCCCGTCGCTGCTGATCGCCTGGCTGAAACTGCGCAAGCGCAACCTGGGGCCGATCCTGGACGCGAACGGCTGGGCCGTGAACGCCCTGACCCGGGTCAACATCCCCTTCGGCGCGGCCCTGACCAGCCTGGGCCAACTGCCCCCCGGCGCCGAGCGGTCCATGAGCGATCCGTATGCCGAAAAGAAGAGCGTGTGGCCGAAGATCCTGCTGATCGCGCTGATCCTGGCCGGCATCGCCTTCGGCCTGCACAAGACCGGCTATCTGGGACAGTGGCTGGGGTACGGGCCGACGGCGCCGACCGCCACGGAATCCGCCCCCGGGCCCGACACCCCCGCGCAACCCACGCCTGCGAAGTGACGGCCCCTGGTTTCGTGGCTACGCGGGATCGGTGATCGCCGCCTTCCGGGGACTGACCAGGCGGTGGTAGTCCGCGAACGCCATGCGCACGACGGTCGTGTGGCCACCGCCGTTGAACACGATTTCCTCGTCGTCCCACAGGACGCTGTCGGCGATCACCGGGATGCCGTACAGGTTCCCGAAGGGCGGCATGGCCCCGACCTCGCAGTCCTCGAAGATCGTGCGGAACTCGCTTTCGTGGGCCAGGCGGACGGTTTCGGCCCCCAGGGCGGCCCGCAACAGGTCGAAGTTGACGCGCTGGTTGGAGGTCGTCGCGACCATCCAGGGGCGGCCGTCGGCGTTCACCATCACGCACTTGATCACGTCCTTGCCGGCCACGTGCACGCTGGCGGCAACCTCCCGGGCCGTGTAGGCCGACGAGTGCGAAATGACGATGTACCGCGTCCGGTGCTCGTCCAGGAACGCCTTCAATTTCTTGCTGATCATGGCCTCCCCTCCCCGTTTCGCCACGCCCCGATTCTACCTCCTGGAGGTGCGCCCGGGGGCAACGACGGGGGCGGAACCCCGCGGCAGGCCAGCCCCGGACCGGTCGCATTGCCGGGCCTCCCGCGACTTGCTATGGTCGTCCCGACCCCCCGAGGGATGCACCCATGGACGACTTCCGTTTCTGCCCCCGATGCAGCCACGCGCTGGAGTCCTTCGAACACGAGGGAAAGCCGCGCCTGCGGTGCGCCGACACCACCTGCGGGTACGTCCACTGGGACAACCCCCTGCCCGTCGTCGCGGCGATCATCGAGCACGAGGGGCTGGTGCTGCTGGCCCGCAACAAGGCCTGGCCCGAAAAGATGTTCGGCCTGATCACCGGCTTCCTGGAGCGCGGCGAGGAACCGGCCGACGGGGTCCTGCGGGAGGTGGAGGAGGAAACCGGCCTGAAGGCCGAGATGGTGGGCCTGGTGGGCGTGTACGCCTTCACCCCGCGGAACGAGGTGATCCTGGCCTATCACGTCCGCACCAAGGGCGAGGTGCGCCTGGGGGAGGAACTGGCCGAGTTCAAGCTGCTGTCGCCGGAGCGGGTGCGGACCTGGCCGTTCGGGACCGGGCGGGCCCTGTCGGACTGGCTGACGATCCGGGGCGTGCGGCCGTCGCACGACAACACGCTGACCCACTGAACTCAGGCTTCGGGGGACGAGGCGGCGCCTTCCTCGACGACCCGGTCCGCGAATCCCAGGCGCTTCTTGGCCCCTTCGAACAGCGAGTACGTGACCGGCACGATCATCAGCGTGATGAACAGCGACAACGCCTGCCCGCCGATGATGACCTTGGCCATCGACGCTCGGGCCGCGGCCCCGGGCCCCTGCCCCAGCGCGATGGGCGTCATGCCCGCGATCAGCGTCACGGTGGTCATCAGGATCGGCCGCAGCCGGGCCCGGTTGGCCTCGATGATCGCTTCCGTCGTCGGCATCCCGCGCGCCCGCAGCGTGTTGGTGTAGTCGATCTGCAGGATGCCGTTCTTCTTCACGATGCCGAACAGCATGAACACGCCCAGCAGCGAGTAGATGTTCAGCGTTTCCCCCAGGACCAGCAGCGACAGCATCGCGAACGGCAGCGTCAGCGGCAGCGCCATCAGGATCGTCACCGGGTGCAGGAAGGACTCGAACTGCGCCGCCAGCACGATGTACATGAACAGGAAGGCCAGCAGGAAGGCGATCGCCATCTGCATCATCGACTCGCCCATCATCTTGGCCTGGCCCGTGATCACCGGCCGGAAGGACGGCGGCAGCTTCATTTCCGCGATGGCTTTTTCGATGCCCGCGGTGGCCGTGCCCAGGTCGATCCCGTCGAGGTTCGCGAAGAACGACACCAGGCGCTGGCGGTTCATGCGGTCGATTTCCGAGGGCCCCTTGCCGTCGGACAGGCTGGACACCTGCGACATCGGGACCAGGCCCGCCTTCGGCGACATCAGCGGCAGTTCGCGCACCAGCGCCGCGTCGTCCCGGTCGCCCCGGTCCAGGCGCAGCCACACGTCGTACTGCTCCACGCCCTCCCGGAACTTGGACACGATCTCGCCGCCCACCATGGTGCGCAGGGTGGTCGCCACGTCCGACGCCGAAATCCCCAGGTCCGCCGCCTTCGGCCGGTCCAGGCGCACGCGCACCTCGGGCTGCCGCGAGGCCAGCGACGTGTCCACGTCCACGAACCCCGGCGTCGCCCGCAGCTTCTTGGCGACCTCGTCCGAAACGCGCACCAGTTCGTCCAGGTCCGGCCCCGTCAGGTTGTACTGCATCTGCGACTGGCGCGAGCCGCCGCCCATGCCGCTGACGGGGTTCACGGCGCTGCGCAGTTCCGGGTACTTCGCCAGCATGGTGCGCACCTCGCGCATCACGTCGAACTGGCTGTACGTGCGGTCCGCCAGGTCCTCGATGGCCACGTAGATCGTCCCGCGGGTGACGTCCTCGGCGCCGCTGGTGCTGCCCAGTTGCGTCAGCGTCGTCTTGACCCCGCGCACCTTGTGCAGGTCCGCCTCGATGTCGCCGAACACCTTGCTGACGGCGGACAGGCTGTAGCCTGCCGGCGCGATGGCGAACACCTGGAACTCGCTGCGGTCGTCCAGCGGCATGAAGTCCTTGCCCAGGCGCTTCGTGATCGGGAACAGCGACGCGAACACCGCGATGGCGACCACGATCGTCACCCACCGGTGCTTCAGCGCCAGGCGCACCGTGCCCGCGTAGCCCCGGTCCATCCAGTTGTGGGCGTGCTGGCCCGCCGCGTGCCCGCCGCCCTTCGACGGCTTCAGCTTCAGGAAGCGCGCCGACAGCATGGGGGTCAGCGTGAACGAAACGACCAGCGAGATCGCGATGGCGAACGCGGTGGTGACGCCGAACTCGTAGAAGAACCGCCCGACCATGCCGTTCATGAACGCGATGGGCAGGAAGATGACGACCAGCGAGGTCGTGGTGGCCATGACGGCCATGCCGATTTCCTTCAGGCCGTCGATCGCCGCCTGGAACGCCGTCTTCCCGTACTCCTCCATGTGCCGGAAGATGTTTTCCAGCACGACGATCGCATCGTCGATGACGATGCCGACGGACAGCGTCAGCCCCAGCAGCGACATGTTGTTCAGGGTGAAGCCCATGGCCTTCATCATGGCGAAGGTCGCGATCAGGGACGTGGGGATCGCGACGGCCGCGATGATCGTGGACCGGATGTTGCGCATGAACAGCAGGACCGCCAGGGCCGCCAGCAGGCCGCCCAGGATCAGGTGGAACTGCAGTTCGTCGATGGACCGTTCGATGAACAGCGACTGGTCCGACACGATGGCGATCTTGAAGCCCGCCGGCAGCAGGGGCTCGATTTCGGCCAGGCGCTTCTTGACGTTGCGGATGACCTGGATCGTGTTCGCGCCGGACTGCTTGACGATGTTCATGGACACGGTGGGCGTGCCCAGGCCCTCGTCGCCGGCGCGCCAGATGCGGGCCATCGAGCGCGGTTCCTCGATCCCGTCCTCGGCGCGGCCGATGTCCCGCAGCGTGACCTGGCGCCCCGCGCGGTTGGCCACGACCAGGTCCAGGAAGTCGTCCACCTTCTCGAAGCGGGCCAGCGTGCGCAGGACCTGCTCGCTGTCGCCGCGGTCGATTCGGCCCGACGGGATTTCCACGTTCTGGGTCGCCAGGGCGGCCTTCACCGCCGTGATCGGGATGCCGTAGGACTGCAGTTTTTCCACGTCCAGGATGACGTTGATCGCGCGCTTGCGGGCGCCGATCAGCGTGACCGACCCGACGCCGTCCACGTTCTCGACGGCTTCCTTGACCTTCAGGCGGGCGACCTCGCTGACCTCCTTCAGGTCCCGGTCACCGGACACGGTCAGCGTCATCACGGGGAACGCGTCCAGGTCGATCTTGGTTACGACCGGCGGGTCCGTGCCCACGGGCAGGTTGCGCAGGACCGTCGATACCTTGTCCCGGACGTCCTGGGCCGCCTCGGCCACCGGGCGTTCCAGCACGAACTTGACCGCGACGACCGACATGCCTTCCAGGCTGTAGCTGTTCAGTTCGTCGATCCCCGAGATGGTGTTGATCACCTCCTCGATGGGCTTGGTCACCTGGGACTCGATTTCTTCCGGGGACGCGCCGCGCAGGACCGTGGAAATCGTGACGTAGGGGATTTCGACCTTGGGGTTCAGGTCCACGCCCAGGGACCGCAGGCTGAACAGCCCCAGGACCACCAGCAGCACCGTGACCATGGTGGCCAGGACCGGCCGCCGGATGAACAGTGTCAGGGCATTCATCGCGACCTCCCGTCAGCGGATCGCGACGGCGGTGCCGTCGGCCAGGAGCGAGGCACCGGTCGTGACCACCCTGTCGCCGGCCGCGACGCCCTTCAGCACCATGACGCGGTCGCCCTTCTTCGTTCCCAGTTCGACCACGCGTTCGCGGACCTTGCCTTCCACCACCACGAAGACCCGCGGGTTGCCGGCGAACTGCACGATGGCGGACTCGGGGATGGTGACTCCCTTCGTCTTGACGGACGTCAGGATCGAAACGCGCGCGAAGGTACCGGGCTTGACCGCGCCGTCGGGGTTGTCGATGAGGGCCTCGAAGGGGAACGAACGAGTGTCCACGGCCACCGACGCGCCGATGCGGCTGATCTTCCCGGCCAGGGTGCGGCCGGCGAACGATTCGCTGGAGGCGGTCACCGGGTCGCCGATGCGGACGTCGGCGGCATAGCGCTCGGGCACGTCGCCCTTGAACTTCAGCGGCACGGCGCGCACGACCTGGAACGCGGGGTTGCCCAGGCGGACGTACTCGCCCCCGTTGGCATAGCGCCGTGCGATGGCGCCGTCGAAGGGCGCCTTGACCGACGTGTCCGCCAGTTTCTTGCGGGCCAGGTCCGCGGCGGTCCGCATGACGTCCAGGCGTCGGCGGCCCTCGTCCACCTGCTGCCGGGTGGCCATGTCCTTCGCGACCAGGCCGGACAGGCGCTGGAAGTCGGCCTCGGCCGCGGCGACCTCGGCTTCCGCCTGGTCCTTGCGCAACTGGTATTCCCGGGGCGCGACGCGGGCCAGGACCTGCCCCTTCTTCACGGGATCGCCCAGATCCACGGCCAGGTCGGTGACCGTGCCGTCGGCTTCAAAGGCCACGATGCCTTCTTCCGAAGGGGCCAGCGTCCCGGTGACCTCGACGCGGCGCTCGATCTCCTCGTCGATCGCAACCGCCACGTCGACCGTCGGCACGACGGCGGCCGCTGCATCGGCGGCCTTTGCAGCACCGCCGTCCTTCCTGCAGCCGGCGCCCAGGGCCAGGACGGCCAGGGCCAGGACCGTGGACACCTGGAACATCGCACGCAGGTTCATCGGAATCCTCCTCGTCGTCGTCATCGCGCCACCGCCGTGTCGCTGTCGCCAATCGCTTTCAACACGCGGGCCCGGGATGTCTGCAGGTCGTAGCGGGCGCCGATCAGCCCCGACGTCGCCTGGACCCAGACCGCCTGCGCATCCGTCACTTCCATGATGCTTCCGGCCCCCGCGGCGTACCGGCCTTCGGCCAGGGCCAGGGTCTGTTTCGCCGACTCCAGCAGGGCCGTCGCCGGCTGGATGCGCTGCAGGGCCTCGCGGTAGTTCAGCACCGCCGACTGGACCTCGCTGCGGATGCCGACCTCCAGGGACCGCTGGGCTTCGACCAGGGCCCGCTGGTTGGCCTTCGCCTCCTCGGTGGCCGCGTGAGCCCCGACCCCCGACAGCAGGTTCCAGTTCAGCGTCGCCCCCGCGAACCAGTTGTAGGGGAGGTCGTTGAACGTGTAGCCCGTCCAGGCGACGCCGCCGGTGGCCTGCAAGGCCGGGAACCAGGCCGAGCGCGCCGCCGTCACGCCCGCGCCCGCCGCCGCGACCTTGGCCCGCAGGCTGCGGAACTCGGGCCGACGATCCAGGGCCTCCTGGACGGCCTGTTCCGTGTTCACGTCCAGGACCGCCGGAGCGGACGGCTCCACCACCTGGAAGTCGATGTCGCCGTCGCCGCCCATGGCCGCGTCCAGGTTCACCTTGGCCAGCAGGGCGCCGTTGCGGGCCCGCAGCAGCGCCAGGTCCGCCGTGGACAGGTCCGATTCCGAACGGGTCACGTCGATGCGCTGGCGCACGCCGGCGTCGGCCTGGATCCGGGCCTGCGCCAGGTGCTTTTCCATCTGGCGCCGCGTTTCCTCGGCCGCCTTCACGACCTCCTCGGTCGCCAGGACCCCGTAGTAGGCCTGAATGACCGACAGGCGCACGCCCTCGATCGTGGTCGCCACGTCGGCCGCGCTGGCATCCCGCAAGGCGTTCGCCGCCCGGTTGGCGCCCAGCGTGCGGCCGAAATCCCAGATCGTCTGGCTGACCGACAGGGACGCCGAAAGGTTGTCGTACGAGTCGGGCGATTCGCGCGACAGGGCGGACTTGAACTGGTCCCCGGCAGCACCCATGCCCGACAGGTCGATCCAGGGCGAAATCGGCGAGTTCGCGGTGGCACGCTTGTAGCCCAGGCTGGCGACCGCCTGGGGCAGGTAGCCGGTCCAGGAACCGTCCACCTTGTGGCCCGCGGCGGCCAGCGACTCGCGGGATCCGGTGATGGACGGGTTCGCGGCCAGCGCCTTCGACAGCGCCTGGTCCAGGGTCAGCACCCGGCCCTCGGCCAGGACACCCGGGGCCGCCAGGAACAGGGCCGCGAACGTCGCGGCGGCGAGCGCGGTACTGGCGGATTTCATGGCGTCTTCTCCTTGGCATCCTGGGCCGCGAAGTCGGACACCAGCGCGGCCATCGCGATTGCGACCTTGCGCCGGGTCTCCGGCTGGATGATGGACATGGCCTTCATCAGGGATTCCAGCCGGTTCTGCATCAGCCGTTCGACCAGGGCGGCGCCCGTCGGGCTGACCGACACCTGCTTCTGGCGACGGTCCTCCGCGTCCTCGGTCCGGTGGACCAGGCCCATCTGCACCAGGCGCTCCACCAGGTGGCTGGTCGCGGCGGGCGACAGCTTCGTGCAGCCGGCCACGTCGCCCACGGTGACGGGCCCCCGCTCGCGCAGCACGTGCAACGCAACCATCTGCGGAATCGTGAGGCCTACGTCGTTCAGCACAGCGATCTCGGTCGCGGCGCTCCGACGCATCATGGCGTGCATCGCATCGGCGAAAAGCCGGGCGACCTCGTCGGCGTCGGTCGGGATGGGCTGCCTGTCGGACATGTCCAACTCCACATCAGTTCGACGCGTGATACTATTCGACCAACGCATCTTTCGCAACGTCAAGATGATTCTGCCTGCGGAGTTCGGCGGTTGCGGCCGGTTCCGGGGTGAACCGCCGCGTTGCGCTGGAACGCCCACCTGTGCTACCTGCCCTGCAAGCGGAGGGATTCGCATGAAGCGCCTGTCGATCCTGTTGACCAGCCTGTTCCTGGCAGCCTGTGGAACGACCACCACCGTCGCGTCGGACGTGCCCGTGGACGCGATCGACGCCGACGTGGTCGCCGACGTACCGACCGACACCCCGGCCGTCGAGCCCTGCGGCAACGGCGCCTGCGATCCGGGCGAAACCTGCTGGACCTGCCCGGGCGATTGCGCGTGCGCGTGCGGCGACGGCGTGTGCACCCACGGCGAGGCCTGCTTCAACTGCCCGGCCGACTGCGACTGCACCACGATGGGCGCGACCCCGCCCATGGGCTGGAACTCCTGGAACAAGTTCGCCTGCGACATCAGCCAGACCCTGGCCATCGAAACCGCGGACGCAATGGTCACCAGCGGGATGAAGGCCGCGGGGTACCGGTTCCTGAACCTGGACGACTGCTGGCAGATCAGCCGGGCCCAGGACGGGACGATCGTGGCCGACGCGGACCGGTTCGCCGACGGAATGGCGGCGCTCGCGGGCGCCGTCCACGACAAGGGGCTGAAGTTCGGCGTGTACACCTGCGCCGGGACCCTGACGTGCCAGGAGCGGCCCGGCAGCAAGGACTACGAGGCCCAGGACATGGCGACGTACGCCGAATGGGGCGTCGACTACGTCAAGGTGGACTGGTGCTTCGCCGAGGGCCTGAACGCGAAGGCGCAATACCAGAAGTTCCACGACGGGATCGCCGACAGCGGCCGGGACATCGTCCTCAGCCTGTGCAACTGGGGCGTGCAGGAACCGTGGGTCTGGGGCGGCGCGATCGGCCAGTTGTGGCGGGTTTCGGGCGACATCAAGAACGACTTCTTCAGCATGCTGCTGAACCTGGAACTGACGGCCGCCCACGCGCCCTACGCAGGTCCGGGGCGCTGGAACGACCCCGACATGCTGGAGGTCGGCAACGGGGTGCTGACGACCGAGGAGGACCGCGCGCACATGAGCCTGTGGGCGATCACCGCGTCGCCCCTGATCGCGGGAAACGACCTGCGGACCATGGATGCCACCACGAAGGACATCCTGACCAACGCCGAGGTCATCGCGGTGGACCAGGACGCGCTGGGGCTGCAGGGCGTCCGGCTGTTCGAAAGCGACGGTTTCACGCCCGACGTCTGGGTGAAGCCCCTGGCGCACCCGGGCTGGCGGGCGGTCGTGGTGTTCAACCGGGGCACCGAGGACGCCACGCTGGACCTGGCGACCATCGACCTGGGCCTGGCCCCCGGGGACGTGGGTGTCCGGGACCTGTGGACGCACCAGGACGTGGGTCCCCTGGGCACGACGTTCCCGGTGGCCCTGGCCCCGAACGCGGCCCGGATGTTCCGCGTCGAAGGCACCGAACCCCGCCCCCCGTCCGGCGAATCGTACCTTTCCGACCTGCGCTGGATCTACATGGCCAACAGCCGGGGGCCCGCCGAGCGCGACCGCTCCAACGGTTCGCCGACCGCCGGGGACGGCGAAACGCTGTCCCTTCGGGGAACCCCGTTCACCAAGGGCATCGGTGCCTACGCCGGGTCCATCGTCGTGATCCCGCTGGGTGGCCGCTGCACGACGTTCCGCGCCGACGTGGGCGTGGACGACGCGGCCGCCGGCGCCGGCAGCACCTCCTTCGAGGTGTGGGCGGACGGCAGGAAGCTGTTCGACAGCGACGTGATGACCGGCACGGATGCGGCCCGGCCCGTCCAGGTGGACCTGGACGGAACCATGATGCTGAAACTGGTCACCACCGCGGCATCGGACAGCGAGGACAAGGACTTCGCGGACTGGGCCGGCGCCCGGATCACCTGCCGATAGATACGGTTGCCCGAAACCCGCGGTATCATCGGAAGTCGGTGGAACACGATCCTCGATGCCTGGGGAGATCGCGTTGAACGCGGACGACCGCGCCCCCCTGCCCCTCCGAGGCGCCCTGACCGCGGTGGGCCTGGCCGTGGTCGCCCCGGTACTCATCGGGCTGGTGGATCTGGCCAACGGCCCCGAATACGGCCTGTCGCTGTTCTACCTGGTCCCCATCGTCGCGGTCGCCTTCCGGCTGGGCACGGCCGCGGCCATCACCGCCGCGCTGGTCAGCGCCGTCGCGGGCTTCCTGGCCGCCTACTTCTGGTTCGGTCCCAGCCACACCCTGCTGTCCGCCTGGGACGGCCTGTCCAGCCTCGCCATCTACCTGGCGCTGGGACTGGCCTCGGCCCGCCTGCGCGCCGACCGGAACGAACTGCATGGCCTGAACGCCCGGCTGCAGGAAATGCTGCTGACCGAAAGCGGAACGGCCCGGACCGACGCACTGACCGGCCTTCCCAACAGCCGGGCCCTGCACGAACACCTCCAGCGACAGATCGCACGTGCGCGACGGGACGGAACCGCGATGGCCGTGATGGTGGTCGATCTGGACAACTTCAAGCGGATCAACGACCAGGAGGGCCACGCCGCCGGGGACGCGGTCCTGCGCCAGGTGGCCGAGGCCATGCGGGACTGCATCCGGGCCGGGGACCTGGCGGCGCGATTCGGCGGGGACGAGTTCGCGCTGGTCCTGTCGCCGGTCCAGCCCCGGGACGCCGAGGCGGTCGCGGATCGCCTGCTAGCCAGCATGGCCGTTCTGCGCCAGGCCCATCCGGACAGCGACATCGGCGCCAGCATCGGGATCGCCTGGTTCGACCGCCCGCCGTCGGACCCCGACGCGGCGCTGCGCAGGGCGGACCAGGCAATGTACGTGTCGAAGGTCGGAGGGAAGGGGCGGCACACGACCGACGCCGACGTCCGGGCGCACGATTCCGGTTTCAACACCCCCCGATGACGTGCGTGCCGCCGCGCCCCCGCAGGGCGTCTTCCAGCGTTTCGGGATTCGTGATGATGGCGCGCTTTCCGCCACGCTCCAGGAAATCGCAGACGGCCACCACCTTCGGGCCCATGCTGCCGGCCGGGAACTGCCCCTCGCGGTACAGCTCCATCAGGCCCTCGGACGTGATGGCCGACAGGGCCTCCTGGTTGGGCTTGCCGAAGTTCACGAAGATCTGCGGGACCTCGGTCAGGATCACGAAGAGGTCCGCGCCGACCTCGTTCGCCAGCAGCGACGACGACAGGTCCTTGTCGATGACCGCCTCGACGCCCTCGTAGGACTCGTCGGGCTTCTTGATGATCGGGATGCCCCCGCCCCCGCAGGCGATGACGATGTGCCCTTCGGCGGCCGCCTGGCGGATCATGTGGCGCTGGACGATCTTCAGGGGTTTGGGCGACGGCACGACGCGCCGCCAGCCGCGCCCCGAGTCCTCGACGATCGTCCACTTCAGCGTGTCACGGCGGCGCTCGGCCTCCTCCTTCGCCAGGAACGGGCCCACCGGCTTCGTCGGGTCCTTGAAGGCCGGATCCTCGGGGTCCACCAGGACCTGGGTGATCACGGTGACCACGTACCGGGGCAGCTTCCGCCGGCGCAGTTCGTTCAGCAGGGCCTGCTGCAGGAAGTAGCCCAGGCTGCCCTCGGTTTCGGCCACCAGGACGTCCAGCGGCATCAGCGGAACGGACCCGTCCGAGGTTTCGTTCAGCAGCAGCAGGTTGCCGACCTGGGGGCCGTTGCCGTGCGTCACGATGATGTTGTAATCGCGGTCCACCAGGGTCTGCAACTGCTTGCAGATCTGGGCCGCGCTGCGCTCCTGCTCGTGGATCGTGCCCTTTTCGCCACGCTGCATGAACGCGTGGCCGCCCAGGGCGACCAGGACGATCGGTTTTTCCTTCTTCTGCCGGGTGCCGGACGTCGGCTGCATGGGCATGGACCCTCCTTCGCACTGCGGACCTGCTTTCGGGCCCGCGCCTTCCCCCCGTCAATGGTGGGTACGCGCCCAACCCAACTTGCGCTAAATGGCGCCACTTCCAAAGCCACATGTTGGAATATAAAGCACTTCGTCTGGTTCAGCCAACCCGAATACTTGTGCTATCCCTGGTGGTACGCGCCGCCTCTTCCACGAGGGTCCACCACGAAGGTACCAACCGGTACGCCCGGAATCGCTCGGCCCCCGGGGTCGTGGGCTCGATGAACCCCGCGTTCACCCAGGCCCTCAACCATTCTCTGGCCGTGTTGCCGGAAACGCCGTACCAGTCGCTGACCTCGGCCGGCTTGATCCGATTGGGTTCGGGTTCGTCCGACAGCAGCCGCATCAGGACGCGATTCAGAAGCTGCTGCTGCTGGCGATTCAAGGCCTCCCAGGGGGTCGTGATTCCGCCCCTCGGAAGGTTCATGCCCTCGGCCGTTCGCCGCAACAGGTCGGCAGCCTCGGCCATCATCGACACGAAGTACTCCAGCCACACCGTGTGATCGGGATCCTGCCGCCCCTGGTAATAGTCGACCGGGAGGCCCATCTGGAGGCTCCGGTAGTAGCGGGCACGATCGCCGGCGTAGAACTCCTCCAGCGAGAGGAAGCCCCGCATGTCGCAGCCGCCCAGCCACAGTTCCGACGTCGCCAGCGCACGGGCCGTGCGCCCGTTCCCATCGTTGAACGGATGGATGCTGACGAATCGATGCGCCAGCAATCCCGCCCGAATCGGAACGGGAAGGTCGGCTGCCGGGGCCGAACGAAGCCATTCCATCAGGCTGCTCATCAGGTGAGGCACGTCCCGTGGCTTCGGGGGCGCGTAATCGATCAGCCCGGTCGAACTGTCCACGATCGGGCATTCGGTCGTACGGTAACTGCTGGTCCGTCCCCGGCGCCCGACTCCGCGGACATCGATCAGGCAGTGCAGTTCCCGGATGAAATCCTCGGAGACCGGACGTCCCGCGTCGGACTGCTTCTCGATCCACTCCATCGCACGCCAGTAGTTCCGACGCTCCTGCTGCATGTCGGCCTGGCTGGCGTCCGGCCGGACGATCGCGCGCAGCGATTCCTGGTCGGTCAGCGTGTTGCCCTCGATGGCCGTGGAACTCATCATCGACCGGAAGCGGGCACGGTGTCGCAGGAACACGGCCTGATCCGGCGGCAGGGGAAGCAGCTTGATCACGCCACGCGCCAGTTCGATCCGGCCCAGGTTGCGGACCATGTCGTGGGTGTAGCGGAATTGGGCCGCGAACGTCATGCCTTCCTCCGTTCCGCACCGGGCACGCAATCACTGCCGGCAGGGATGTCGTCCATCGGGCCAGTATTCCCGCGAACGACTGCGCCGGTCAAGCACGCGGAACCCTGGGGAACGCACCCGATCATTCGCGATTCGCCCCGATGATGGTAGGGTACGCCCCATGGAACGCCCCGACGACGAGTACGGGTTCGACCCCAACTTCTCCGGCGACGAGTTCGAGCCCGGGACGCCGGCCTCCGCGTCCAGCCCGGCCTTCGGGCCCCGGGGGCTGCGCCTGATCACCCCGGAGCAGGCGGCGGGACAGGCCGTCATGCTGGCAAACCGCGTGCGCAAGCGCCTGGCGCAGTTCCAGAAGCGCTTCGGCCGCGAGGGCATCGACTGCTTCCGGCTGTTCGACCGCGACATCCCCGAGATTCGCGCGGTGGTGGACTGGTACGCCGGGCACCTCGTGATCGCGGAGTACGTGCGCAAGCAGACGGGCCCCGAATGGCTGCCGACCATGGCGCGGGCGGTCGCGGAAATGCTGAAGGTGCCGCCCGAGCGCGTCCACCTGCGGCGCCGGAACACCGGCCAGGGCGAGGGCCCCCGCTACGCGCCGCTGGCCGACACCCGCCACCGGTTCGAGGTGCGCGAGCGCGACCTGCGGTTCTGGGTGAACCTGGACGACCGCCTGGACACCGGGCTGTTCCCGGACCACCGGGACACGCGGGTCCTGGTGCGGAAGATGGCCCAGGGCGCCGATTTCCTGAACCTGTTCGCCTATACCGGCGCGTTCACCTGCGCGGCGGCGGCCGGCGGTGCGCGGTCCACGACCACGGTCGATCGTTCCTCGACCTACGTGGACTGGGCCCGGGACAACCTGGAACTGAATCGCCTGGCGGGCCCCCAGAACCGCATGGTGCGGGCCGACGTCGAGGACTTCCTGGACCGCGCCCGGGCGGAAGGCCAGCAGTGGAACCTGGTCTTCGTGGACCCGCCCTCGTTTTCGAACCGCAAGGGCGTGGACGTGGGCTTCGACGTCGCCCGCGACCACCCGGACCTGCTGCGCCGGGTCCTGGCCGTGACGGCGCCGGGCGGGATCGTCCTGTTCAGCACGAACCACCAGCGCTTCGAACCGAAGTTCGAGGGCCTGGCCGTGGCGTCGATCGAGGAGATCACCGAATCCACCATCCCCGAGGACTACCGCAACCGGCAGATCCACCGGTGCTGGCGAATCGTCGCACCCAGCGGATCGTCGCGCCCCCGACGATAGGGAACCCGATGCGCCTGCAAACCACCGTCATCGACCGCCAGACCACGCCCCTGGGGGAACTGGTCCTGGAACGCTACGACGCCGAAACGGGCGAAGTCGGCTACCAGGTGTCGATCGACGGCGCCTTCCTGATGGCCACCCACGGCTGCGCCAGCGAGCGTTCCCTGGCGCCGCTGGCCTACGCGCGGCTGGGAAAAATGGGGACAGGAAAAATGGGGACAGGACGGAAAAATGGGGACAGACACCGATTTCCTGAGGAAATCGG
>CAINDP010000123.1 GCA_903847405.1 uncultured Myxococcales bacterium
CCGGAGTGGCTCGGGGCCTCCACCGGGGCCGGAGCTACCGCGCCCGCGACGGGCTTCACATGCCGTGGCGACGCGTCACTTCCTTTCGCGCCCGCGCGGCTCGCGGCTTCACGCTCTGGCCCCGGTTCCGTGCCCTCGAGCCAACTTCCGGTGGGAGCCAGGTCGCTCCGCCGGCCCCCCCGCCGGACCCCGCGGACGTTCGGCTCACGAGCGTTGCGGCAAGAGCGAGGAGGCCCACGCGGTCCTCAAGAACGACCTGGCGGGCGGGCGGATGCCGTCTCAGCGCTTCGGCGTGAACGCCGCCTGGTGGTGGGTCTCGGTCCTGGCCCACAACCTCAACGCCATCATGAAGCGCCGCGTGCTGGGGCCGGTCTGGGCCGACAAGCGGCTCACGGCAATCCGCTTCTCGCCGATCAACCTGCCCTGTCGCGTCCTGGAGCGGGCCCGACGGCTGATCATCCACCTGAGCCAGTGGCAACCCATGGCGAACTTCCTCATCGAGGTGCGATGCAGAATTGCAGCCCTGGTGCCCGGGTCTACCCGAAAACTGACCTCAGCGCCCGACACGGGACGCTCAGGGGCGCCGATTGAACTGCGCCGGGGGGATCGAGCCTCATAGCCACCTCGAACTCGTCTCCGAAGCGTCCCGGACGGAGTCCCGCTGACCCAGGCGGTGGATTGCGGGGGTTGCCGCCAACTTGACTTCCGGCCTGTCGGGGCTAGACTCCGCCCCGAACCTGGAAGGATCTGCACTGGCGGATCCGTTGAGCAGCATCTTGACCGTTGCTCTCGTCCTGACGCTTCTGTCCGTCACCCTCTTCATCGTCGCTGCATCCCTGTCCGCCCTCCTGGGTCGCCACGATCGCGCCTCGCTGGCCGTGGGTACGGCCGGTTCCGTGCTGGGCTGCGGGGTCGGGCTGGCGGGCTCCGTGATGGCCCTGCTGGACGGCGGCACCGAAACGGTCGCGTCTGCCTGGCGCCTGCCGATCGGCGCGATCCAGGTCGGGATCGATCCCCTGTCCGCGTTCTTTCTGCTGTGCATCTTCCTGGTGTGCGGCCTGGGCGCGCTGTTCGGCGCGGGGTACATGCGGGGCTGGCTGGGCCGCCGCCGACTGGCCCCGGCGCTGGCGTTCTTCAACGTGCTGGCCGCGTCCATGGTCGCCGTGGTGCTGGCCCGGGACGGCGTCCTGTTCCTGCTGGCCTGGGAGGCGATGTCCCTGTCGTCGTTCTTCCTGGTCACGTTCGAGGGGGACCGCCCGGACACCCGCCGCGCCGGCATCGTCTACCTCATCGCGTCCCACGCCGGCCTGGTGCCGCTGATCCTGCTGTTCGTGCTGCTGGGCGGCCCGTCCGGTTCCTTCGCCTTCGACGGGATCCTCGCCGCGGGGGCGCCGGCCGCGGTCCTGGCCACCACGTGCTTCCTGCTGGCCCTGGCGGGCTTCGGCCTGAAGGCCGGCTTCTGGCCCCTGCACGCGTGGCTGCCCGAGGCGCATCCTGCCGCGCCCAGCCACGTGTCCGCGGTGATGTCCGGCGTGATGATCAAGATGGGCATCTACGGGCTGCTGCGGACCCTGACGTTCCTGGGGGATCCGCCCGAGTGGTGGGGCTTCGTGTTCATCGTCGTGGGTGTCGTGTCGGGCGTCGGCGGCATCCTCCATGCCATCGCCCAGACCGATCTGAAACGCCTGCTGGCATACAGCAGCGTCGAAAACGTGGGCATCGTGTCCCTGGGCCTGGGCCTGGGGCTGATCGGCCGCGCCAACGGCAACGCCACGATGGCCTTCCTGGGCTTCGGGGGTGCGCTGCTGCATGTCCTGAACCACGGCGTGATGAAGGGCCTCCTGTTCCAGGCCGCGGGCAGCGTGCTGCACGCCACCGGGACGCGGGACCTGGATTCCCTGGGCGGCCTGCTGCGTCGCATGCCGTTCACCGGGGCCGCCTTCCTGACGGGCTCCGTGGCCATCAGCGGCCTGCCGCCCCTGGGCGGGTTCGTCGGGGAACTGCTGATCTACGTGGGTGCGTTCACGGGCGCGGTGGAACTGCCCTCCTCCTCGGCCCTCTGGCCCCTCGTCGTGGTGCCGGCCCTGGCCCTCATCGGCGGCCTGGCCTCCGCCTGCTTCGTGAAGGCCTTCGGCGTCGGGTTCCTGGGTTCGCCCCGGACCCCCGCCGCGGCGTCGGCCCACGAGGCCAGCCCCACGATGCGGGTCGCGATGGTGCTGGGAATCGTCCTGTGCCTGGCCGTGGGCGTCGTGCCGGCCGTGGCGTTGCGGCTGGTCGAGGCCCCCGCGCAATTCCTGTCCGGGGCCGCGACCCTGCCCGCGATCGTGCCGGCCATCCTGTCGGCCGCCATGCGGGCGGCCCTGGCCCTGATGGCGACCGTCGGAATCCTGGCCGTTGTGCGGTGGGCCTTGCTGCGCCGCCGCGAGGTCCGCCAGGCCGCCACGTGGGGGTGCGGCTACGAGGCCCCCACCGCCCGCATGCAGTACACGGCGGCGTCCTTCGCGGACCCGGTCCTGGAACCCTCCGAATCGATCTTCGTCCAGCGGATCGTCCATGACGGGCTGGAGGGACCGTTCCCGCGGTCCGCCCACCACGAACGGCGCATGGGGGACGTGGTCGCCGACCGGGTGATCGGTCCGGCGATCCGCGGCATGGTGGCCTCCTTCAAGTGGCTGGACGTCCTGCAGCAGGGCGGTGTCCCCCGGTACCTGGTCTGGGTTCTGCTGACGGTGGTGGTGCTGCTGGTCTGGCAGTTGGGTGCCTTCTGAGGTCGTCGATGGTCGACGGGTTGGTCCACGTCGCGCTGCTGATCCTGATGCCCCTGCCCATGCTGGGCCTGATCAACCGCGTCAAGTCCATCGCCGCGGGGCGCAAGGGGCCTCCGATCCTGCAGCCCGTGTACGACGTGGTGAAACTGCTGCAGAAGGGGGCGGTCTACAGCCGTACCACGACGTGGCTGTTCGTCGCCGGGCCGATCGTGGCGCTGGCCTCCAGCCTCCTCGCGGCGCTGATCGTTCCCCTGGCCTCGACGACCTCGCCCTTCGGCTTCCCGGCGGACGTGTTCGTGTTCGCCTACCTGCTGGGCGTGGGTCGCTTCTTCACGATGACGGCGGCCCTCGACACGGGCTCGGCCTTCGAGGGGATGGGCGCCTCCCGGGAGGCGGCCTACGCGGCCCTGGCGGAACCGGCGCTGTTCCTGGCGCTGATGATCGTGTGCATCCCCGCCCACAGCGCCAGTTTCAGCGACGCCTTCGCGTCGATACCGGCCGCAGGCGGGCTGCTGCGCCACCCGGGCCTCCTGCTGGCCACCCTGTCGCTGGGCGTGGTCCTGCTGGCCGAAGCCTCCCGCATCCCGGTGGACGATCCCAACACCCACCTCGAACTGACCATGATCCACGAGGTCATGGTCCTGGACCACGGCGGCCCGGACTTCGCCTTCATCCAGATCGGCTACGCCCTGAAGTTCTTCGTCCTGGGGGCGGTCCTGGTCCACCTGGTCCTGCCCATCCCCGCGTCCGGCTGGATGGCTCCCGTCCTGTTCGTCGCCGGCCAGGCCGGCGTCGCGATCACCGTCGGGATCATCGAGTCGTTCATGGCGCGCCTGCGCCTGACCCGGGTGCCCCAGTTCCTGATCGGCGCGTGCGTCGTGGCCGCGGTGGGCGTCCTGGTCCTCTTTACCGGAGGCCGTCCATGAGCCTCAATGCGGACCTGCTGCTGCTGCTGGTCATCGGGATCGATCTGTTCATCGGGTCCACCGGCCGCCTGGGCGCGCGGATCCGGGCCTGCGCCTTGCAGGGCCTGGTGCTGGCGGCCCTGCCCCTGGCGATCCAGGGAACCGGCGTCCTGACGGGCGGCGAGCGCGTCCTGCACACGGTCCTGGCCGTCCTGGCGACCTTGCTGCTGAAGGCCGTCGCGATCCCGTACTTCCTGATGCGGGCCATGCGCCAGAGCGGCGTGCAGCGGGAGGCCGAGCCCGAACACAGCCTGCACCTGTCGCTGCTGCTCTGCGCCGTTCTGGTGGGCCTGTCCTTCTGGATCAGCGCGGTGATGCTGCCGCCGCCCGAGGCCGGCTCGAGCCCCCTGGGCGTGCCCGCGGGCCTCGCCACCCTTCTGGTCGGCCTGTACCTGACCGTGGGCGGCCGCACCGAACTGACCCAGGTCATCGGCTACCTGGTCCTGGAAAACGGCGTGTTCGTCATCGGCCAGCGCGTGCTGGGCGAGTTCCCCCTGGTGGTCGAACTGGGCGTCCTGCTGGACGTGCTGGTGGCCGTGATGCTGATGGCGGTGCTGGTGGCCTTCGGGCATCGGCAGGATCCGTCGGCGGCCGGGAACGGGGCGGCAACCCCGGTGGGAGGCGCCCGATGAGCCTGCTGCTGGCGCTCCTGCTGGTTCCCGTCGGATGCATGCTGGTCGCGGCCGTGCTGCCGTCGCCCCGGGCCATCCTGGCCCTGTGCGTCGCGGGCGCCGTGGCGGTGGCGGGGATCGCGGCCGTGCTGATCCCGTCGGCCCTGGAGGCCCCGGTCTTCGCGATCGGCCGGCAGTTGATGCTGGACGCCCTGTCGGCCTACAACCTCGCGATCGTCATGTTCGTGTTCCTGTTCTCGTCGGTGTACGCGCTGCGCTATTTCGGTCCCGCCGCCCGGGACGGCTCCTTCGGCCGCGGGAAGGCCCGGCGTTTCGGCGCGTCCTGGTTCGGGTTCCTGGCCAGCATGATCCTGGTGCTGGTTTCCAACAACGTCGGCCTCCTGTGGGTGGCCATGGAAACCACGACGCTGGCGTCGGCGCTGCTGGTCTGCCTGGAATTCGACCAGCCCTCGGTCCGCGCATCCTGGACCTACCTGATGATCTGCTCGGTCGGCATCGCGCTGGCGCTGCTGGGGACCTTCCTGCTGTGCGGCGAGGCGCGCAACGTCACCACCGGCAGCGAGAGTCCCTTCCTGTGGACCGACCTGTCGCACGTGGCGTCCCGCATGCGGCCCGGCGGCGTGAAACTGGCCTTCCTGTTCCTGCTGGTGGGCTACGGGACGAAGGCCGGCCTGGCACCCATGCACACGTGGCTGCCGGACGCCCACAGCCAGGCGCCCACGCCCGTCTCGGCGGTGCTGTCGGGGGTGCTGCTGAACTGCGCGCTGTACAGCATCAGCCGGTTCCTGCCGGTGGTCGAGGGCGCGACGGGCGGGGATGGCTGGGCCTTCCGCCTGCTGGTGCCCTTCGGCCTGGTGTCGATCGTCGTCGCCGCGGCGTTCATCGCCCACGAGCACGACCTGAAGCGCCTGCTGGCCTACTGCAGCGTGGAGCACATCGGCATCATCGCCCTGGGCCTGGGGCTGGGCGGGACCACCGCGGCGCTGTTCCACACGCTGAACCATTCGATCAGCAAGATGGTCGCCTTCTTCTGCGTCGGGAACCTGGCCCGCGACCATGGGACGCGGGATACGCGGGCCATCGGTGGCCTGTTGAAGACGTCGCGTCTGGCGGGCGCGGGGCTCCTGGTGGCGATCTTCGCCCTGGTCGGCATGCCCCCGTCGTCGGTGTTCATGAGCGAACTGTGGATCGCCCGGGACGGCATCGCGGGCGGGCATCTGCCGGCCGTCGTCGCCTTTCTGCTGGGCGTGGGCGTGATCTTCATCGTGCTGCTGCGGCCGATCCTGGGCATGGCCTGGGCGCCGGCCATCGCGGGCCGGGCGACGGTTCGCGCACGGGCGCTGGACTGGCCGCTGATCGTGCTGCCCCTGGTGCTGCTGGGCGTCCTGGGCCTGTGGATGCCCGAGGGTCTGCAGGACGCGCTGACCCGCGCGGCCGCCGTGCTGGGAGGTGCGCCATGAAACTGGCGAACCCGAAGTCCTTCCGGAACGGGGCTGCCGTGGCCGTCGCCGACATCAGCGCCGTGGCGCCCCGGGCCTTCCGGGACCTGGTCGCCAACTCGTGCAGCCTGGACGGGCGCCTGTGCGGCCTGGTGACCCTGCCCGGCCGCCCGGGGACCCTGGACCTGGTGGCGATCGTGGCCCATGACGGCGACGGACGCCTGAACGCATTGAAGACCGGTGTGCCGGTCGGCGGGGACTACCCGGCGCTGACGGCGGCCATCCCCGCCGCGCAGGCCCTCGAGCGGGCGATCTGGGAAACGGACGGGCTGTACCCCGAGGGCCACCCCTGGCTGAAGCCTCTTCGCAGACACCCTGCGCTCGAACCTCTTCCCGTCGTACCCGTCCCCGTACCCGTACCCGTACCCGTCCCCGTGCCCGCCTTCCCTCCTTTCCGCCGTTCCGCCCACTCCGCCCCCGCCACCTCCCACCCGTTCTTCCAGGTCCAGGGGGCGGGCGTCCACGAGGTCGCGGTCGGCCCGGTCCACGCCGGCATCATCGAACCCGGGCACTTCCGCTTCCAGTGCTCGGGGGAAACGGTCCACCACCTGGAAATCCACCTGGGCTACCAGCACCGGGGGGCCGAGGCCCTGCTGCGCGATGCGTCGCCGGCCCGCCGCATGGCCGTGGCGGAAACCATCGCGGGCGACACGTCGATCGGGCACGGCGTCGCGTACTGTCGCGCCATGGAGTCCCTGGCCGGGGTCGAGGTGCCCGAAACCGCCCTGTGGCTGCGGGCCATCGCGCTGGAACTGGAGCGCCTGGCGAACCACGTCGGCGATCTGGGCGCCCTGTGCAACGACGTCGGGTTCCTGCCGGGGGCCTCGTGGTTCGGCCGCCTGCGCGGCGAATTCCTGAACGCGACGATGGAAATCGCGGGGAACCGCTTCGGGCGCGGCCTGCTGACCCTGGGCGGCGTGCGCATGGGCGTGCCGATGGAACTGCGGCGGGACCTGCTGGGGCGCCTGGCCGTGGCGCGCCGGGACCTGGAGGACGTGGCGGCCCTGACCTTCGAGTCGCCGTCGGTCCTGTCGCGGTTCGAGCATGCCGGCGTCGTGTCGCGCGCGACGGCCCAGGAACTGGGCCTGGTGGGTCCGGTGGCCCGCGCCAGCGGCTGCACGCGGGACGTCCGGTGCGATCACCCCCTGGGCGCCTTTGTCGAGTGGGGGCTGGCGCCGTCCGTGGAAACGACGGGCGACGTGCTGGCCCGCGCCCGGGTGCGCTGGCTGGAAATCGGGACGTCCCTGGAGTTCGTCCTGGCCCGCCTGGCGGCCCTGCCGGACGGCCCGCTGACGGTCGAGGTTCCCCCGGCCCGCCCCGGCGCCCTGGTCGCGGTGCTGGTCGAGGGATGGCGCGGCGAAATCCTGCACGTCGCCGCCACCGGGGACGACGGGAACCTGAACGCCTACCGGGTGTTCGATCCCAGCCTGCGGAACTGGTTCGGCCTGACCATGGCGTTGCGCGGGAACCCGATTTCGGACTTCCCGCTGTGCAACAAGTCGTTCAACCTGTCGTACTCGGGACATGACGTATGAACCGGCGAGGGAGGTCGCGGCGATGAACGTGATCCGGGCACGCCTGCGGCAGGGGAACCGGACCATGGCCTGGCCCGACGGGCCCGCCCGCCTGCCTCCGCGGTTCCGGGGCCGCCCGATCCTGCAGCCGTCGCTGTGTCCCCAGGGCTGCCGGCTGTGCGCCGACGCGTGCCCGACCGCGGCGATTTCCGTCGCGCCCCTGCGCCTGGACCTGGGCCGGTGCCTGTTCTGCCCCTCCTGCGCCGCGGCGTGCCCGACCGGCGCCGTGCGGCTGTCCAACGACTTCCGCCTGGCGGTATCGACGCGGGACGACCTCGTGTACGACGGGGAAGGGCAGGGGAGTGCCGCGGGTGACACCCCTGCGACGTTCCCGGTCGGTGCGCTGCCCGACGAGGCCCACCTGGCCCGCGCCCTTCCCGCCGCCACGCGCCGCCTTTTCGGCCGGTCGCTGAAGCTGCGGCAGGTGTCCGCGGGCGGATGCAACGGCTGCGAGGCGGACCTGAACGTCACCGGCATCGTGGTCTTCGACCTCAGCCGGTTCGGCGTCCAGTTCGTGGCGTCGCCTCGCCATGCCGACGGGATCGTGGTGACCGGCCCGGTCACGGCGAACATGCGCCAGGCCCTGCTGGACACCTGGGAGGCCATCCCGTCCCCGCGCCTGGTCATCGCCGTGGGCGCCTGCGCCCTGTCCGGCGGCCCGTTCATGGGCTCGCCCGTCTGCAACGACGGCCTGCCCCCCGAACTCCCCGTGGACCTCTTCGTGCCGGGCTGTCCCCCGCACCCCCTGACGTTCCTGGACGGCATTCTGCGGATGCTGGGAAGGCTGTAGGGGTTCGGTCATGGAGGGCCGTCAGGGAAGGAACCTGGGCGTCAGGCGGACCGGGCCCGCGGGATCCTCGGGAACCGTGATGGCGTACGCATAGAGCCTGGACGGATCGTTTGAAACGCAGTCGAGCAGGTCCACCGTCGTCCCGGGAGGAAGGTGCACGGTGATGCAGCCGGGCGGAATATCGGCCTGTTCTTCCAGATCGTATCGCTGCCGGACCAGCACCAGCATGCCGAGTCCGTGGCCATCCCCGACGAAGACCCCGATCTGGATCGGTTCCGGGTTCCAGTCCACCTTCATCGACGAGAAGTGGTTGTACGGGTAAAGATGCGTCGTCGGCCCGGTGCACGGGGGGCGCTCGACGGCATCGAGGACGTTCCCGTCCACGCCCGCAGTCGGCGGCAGGCGAAGGTCCAGGGTGAATGCCTCGGGCAGCGCCCTGGCCTCCCGTGCGGCGACCTCCCGGTCGAACCCGATCGGTTCGGGGTACTCCTCCTGGCGCATGAAGACCAGCAGCAACGCCTCGCTGGCGCTGAGGTGCCAGTCGGCGGCCTGGATGCTGGGCAGATCCCGCAGCGCAGCCGACAGGTTCGAGCGCAGTTGGTCCCCGTCCAGCCGGCCTTCCCGGCTCTTCCCGGGCCACGGCGAGACGTCGCGAATCGCGTGCCGCTCGAACGCCATGTACGTGGGATCCTCCGGCACGCCCGGGCCCTCCGTTCCGACCGGGGTCCCGAGCAGCCGCGAATCGACGGGCGCGTCCAGGAGCGTGAGCCCGTGGCGGCCCAGGGCCAGAAGGCCGGCGAGGCCCGCCAGGACGGCGATTCGCCCGACCCGCCCCTGCCTGCCGCCGGCCAGCGAATCGATCCCGAAGCCGCAGGCGATGAACAGGGGGACATACGCCATGACGACGATGTCCCACTTGTTCATTTCGGTCCAGTTCTCGATGAAGGCCAGCGAGCCGGCCATCAGGGCGAACCACGCGAACAGCGTCCCGAACAGCCGGTATCGCCTCCGGACCAGGAGGACAAGGAAGCCGTACAGCGTCACGGTCGCCAGGATCAGGCCGAGGTGGTTGAGGATCGACAGAGGGACCAGCGCCAGGTTGGGAAGGGGATTGTAGAGCGACCGGACCAGGTGATCGTGGAACGGCCAGTTGAGATAGGCGTTCAGGGTGAAGGGGATGCCCAGGAAACTGTAGTCGTACGACGGGTTGTAGCTGAAATGCTCGTGCCCGAGCGGGCTGCCCGATACCAGCAGCATCCGGAACATGAACGGAAACCCGACGACCAGGAACCCGGTTGCCAGCCGTACGAAGGCGCGCCTGCGGGTGGCCTTCGCGCGCCAGAACCTCGAGGAATCGGTCAACAGGATCAGCAGCAGCACCGGCGACGTCACGATCAGCGCGGGCTCGGCGGCCCAGGCGATCGCCAGCACGCCGCCCAGCATCAGCGGCCGGTCCAGCCGCGTGACCATCAGGTAGGCCAGGAAACCCGTGATGGACAGGAGGATGCGGTTCTGGTCCTGCACGCCGACGACGGCCGGCAGGCCGGCGGCAACCGCAGCGGCGAACAGCGCAGGTGCGCCGGCCAGGCCCAGTTTCCGGCAGGTGGCGAACGTCGTCAGGGGCAGGAGGGCCATGATCAGCGCCCAGAAAACCCGGACGCCGGTCATTCCGAACAGGGACATGAACGGCGAAATCAGGGCCGTGACGCCCATGCGCTGGTGGTCCATGTAGAACAGGCTGCTGTTCAGGGGCTTCAGGCCGTACGGGGTGCCCAGCCCGATGGCCGTCGCGCAGGGCCGGTAGGTGCAACCCCAGTTGAACTCGATGGCCGAATCGAACAGCAGGGCGAACTGGAGGATCGCGAGGATGCCGGCCAGCGTAAAGACCCCGATGGTCCAGCCGTCCCACGCGACGGTCCGGGCGGCGCGGTCCCGGCGATCCCGGGCGATCCGGACCCGGTGCGCGACCTGCCTGTGCATCAGCAGGATCAGCGCGGCCGAAGTCGCACCGCACACGCCCCAGCCCAGGGGCTCCATCGAGAGCGCTCCCCCCAGGAACAGCAGGACGGGGGTCACGATGACGGCGAACCCCAGGATGCCGGCCGCGGCGTCCGCCGGATCCTCGAACGCCGTGCCCTGCCGGTACCGGAGGGCCATGAGCCATGCGGGGAGCAGGAACAGCGTGGCGATGCCGGCAACGATGACGAGGACGTTCACGACCGCCATGCCGCAACTCCCGGGCGGATTCCGCCCGCGTGCCCACCAATCGCCGCCGGGACCGTGGCGATGGACCATCCCCTCTGCGACCCGGATTCGGAAGGGTTGAAAAAGACCTGCCGGAAGGGCGCCACCGGAGTCCGGATGGTACGACCTCGATGGACCTTCGTCCAGCGCCGCCCCGCGTCGCAGCGCCCCGCTCCCCCGACGCCTTCCGGACTTTCCACCCGGCACGCGGTTTGCTAGCCTCCCCATGCACCCGGCGTTGCGTGCCGGGCACCTGCGAGGGAGGACACGATGCGCATGAGCACGGGACGCCTGGGTCTGCTGGACCTCGCCCTGGGGGCGGCGGTGGTGGTCGCGATCGCCGTGTGCGGTTGCGGTGGCGGCGACGCCGGCGAATCCGACGCGACGTCCCCGGACGTCCCCGGTCTGGATATCCCGGCTGACCTCGGCCAGGAACTCCCGCCCGTCGCGCCCGGCGTGCCGATCCTGGACCGCACCCCCGACCTGCGCTTCGACTGCCAGGTCACGCGGGGTATCACGAACCACACGCCCCTCGCCTGGGCGCGGTCCGCGCATCCCCTGGTGACCACGGCCGCCGGCCAGGTGTTCCTGGCCCGCGTCCAGTCATCCCAGCCCAGCCCCTTCGAGCCCGGGGTCCCGTCGATGCGCGTCGGCCCCTTCCTGGAGGACGGCACCCTGGGGGAGGCCGTCGAGATCCCCTCCGTGCCGGACAAGGTTTCCGGCATGGCCGCGATCCCGGCCGGCGAGGGCTTCCTGCTGGCCTGGGCCCAGGAAACCGTCCTCACGGCCCTGCGGGACGGGACGGGCGCGCCGGTGGCGGCCGCAAAGACCCTGTCGCTGCCCTCGGGCGACTATTCCACGCGGCCGGTTCTGGCCGCACAGGACGGCGGTTTCGCGATGGCGTTTTCCACTCCCACCGCGGCGGGCCGCGCCGTGCAGTTCACCCGCCTGGACGCCCAGGGCGCCGCCCTGGGTCCGGCCCACGAGTTCCCGACCCAGGGCGAAAGCTGGGGGGATCCCGGCGTCGCCCTGGCCGCCGGCGGGGGCCGCTGGGGCCTCCTGTGGCAGGAGTGGAAGGACGGGAAGAGCCGCGTGACCTTCGCCGCCGTGGACGCCGCCGGGGCCTTGGCGGTGGATCGGAAGGTGGTCTCCAGCTCCGAGGACGACGATTTCGGCGGGATGACCGCCTTCAGCCAGCCGCGCCTGGCCTTGATCCCCGTTGCCACGGGCTGGATTGCGGCATGGACCGAGGCTCGCGAGGGCGCCGATTTCCAGTCCGGCGCATCGGCCCTGGTGCGCCTGGCGCGGCTGGATGTCGACGGCAACGTCATGGACCGCGCCCCGGTCCGTGCCGCGGTGGTGGATCGGGACGAGGTCGAACCGATCCTGGTCCCCTTCCAGGGCGCGGTGGGCCTGTTCTGGTCGTCCGGGACCCACATCTACATGTGCGCAGGCTGCACGCCGGACCACACGATCCAGTTCGTGTTGCTGGACCCGGTCACCCTCGCCCCCCTGGGCGCCGTCCAGTCCATTCCACCGGCCAGCGGCGGCCTGCTGGGCCTGTCCGTGACGGTGGACGGGGACGCCCTGTTGCTGACGACCGAAATCGGGTTCCACGTGCACCAGGAGCCCGGGTCCGCGGCGCTGGCCTGCACGGCCCTGGCGGGAGGCGCGCCGTGACGAATCCCGTCCACCCGCCCCGTGGGCCCGGGATCGTCGCGATGCTGGCCCTGTTGCCGGCCCTGCTTGCCGCATGCTCCGCGGAGGCCCCGGACGCGCCGGAGCCCGCCTGTGGCCGCCTGGTGGTGACTGTCACCGATCCCGCCGGGATGCCCCTGTCCGCCTTCCAGGTCGTCGTGGACCCGGGCGTGGGGACGCCCCTGGCAGCCGACTGCAGCGGCGGCGGCGACCGGGCGCCCGGCACCGACTGCCAGGCCGACGCGGCTCGCGTCGAGGTGCCTGCGGCATCGTCGTATGGCCTGACCGTCAAGGCCCTGGGCTACCGGACCCTGCGCACGACCGTGGCGCCCGCCTGGGGCCCGGCCGTGGCCGGCCCTTCCTGCGGTCCCCGCAGCGACGCTCCCGTCGCCGTGGCGCTGGTCGCGCTCCCCGCCCTGGAAGCCACCGCCGACTACCGGACCGGCTTCGACGACGCCGGCGGCCTGGACGCCTTCACGGCCCTGGCCTTCCCCGCCGTCGACGACCTGGGGCCGGCCCTCGTCCTGAAGTTCTTCGCGGACTGGGCCGACGGGGAGACCCGCGTATGGTTCCAGGACACCCGCAAGCATCCGATCCACTATGACTTCGTCCAGCGGGTCCTGAAGCGGCCGGTGTCCCGCAGCCAGTTCGAGGAGGACACCTACGTTCGCGAAGACCGGACCCAGGCCGCGGGCAGCCTGATCTGGCGCCCCGACGCCCGCCTGTCCCTGGGCGGCCGCGAGGTCCGGGGGCTGATGACCCTGGAGTGGTTTCCCAGCGACCACCTGACCCCGGCGATGGTGGCCCGGGTGTTCCTGGCGTTGCAGGAGCGCATGGGGTTCCTGCCCCTTTCGGGCGGGGCGTCGCGCCTGGCGTACCTGCCGCCGGGCTCCACCCAGGAGGCGCAGGCCCTCGCCGCGGCCCGGGACCTGGCCGCCGCGGGCGTGACCTGGGTGTCCCGGGACCTGCTGTTCGCCGGCGTCACCGAGCAGCGCCTGAACGCCGCGGTCAGTTTCGGCCTGCTGCGCCGCCTGACCCCCCAGGAACTGGTCGCGACCCCCTTGTCCTACACCGACGTGGTCCTGCTGACGCGGTTGCCCAACGACCTGCCCCTGGTGGGCGGCACCATCACCGAGGAACTGCAGACGCCCCTGGCCCACGTGAACGTCGCGGCCCGGTCCCGGGGCACGCCCAACCTGGCCCTGCTGGACGCCTCCGAGGACCCCCGGGTGAAGCCCTTCCTGGGGAAGCGGGTCCGGTTCGAGGTGACGGCGGCAACCTTCACCCTGCGGGAGGCGACGGCCCAGGAGGTGGACGACTTCTGGCGCCAGAGCCTGGACCGCACGCCCCTGGTCCCGGAAGCGGACCTCCAGCGCGACGGCCTGCCGGGCTTCGGCGACCTGGGCTTCGCCGACGCGGTCGCCGTGGGCGTCAAGGCGGCGAACCTGGCCCAGATGCGGAAGGTCCTCCCGCAGAACGTCCCCGACGGCTTTGCGGTCCCCTTCCGGCACTACGAGGCCTTCGTCACAACGGCGACGACCACGTTGGCGTCCTGCGATGGCGCGGCGGACGACTGCCTCGAGGAGGCCCGGGGGGCGGCCCTGTGCGACCGGGTCCGGGCGTTCTGCCGGGGCCCGGGGGCCGCGGCAGGCGAGACGCTGCGTGCCCACCTGGACCGGCTCCTGGCCGACCCCGACGCCCGGACCGACTCCGCGTACCGGGAGGTCCTGCTGGACGCGGTGCGCTGGCAGTTCTGTCACCTGCCCCTGGATCCCGCGTTCGGCACGGCCCTGGACGCCCGGGTGCGGGAGGTCTTCGGCGGCACCACGGTGCGCCTGCGGTCCAGCAGCAACGCCGAGGACCTGCCTGATTTCAGCGGTGCCGGCCTGTATGACAGCGTCAGCGCCACCCTGGACGGCGACAAGCCGCCTTCCGGGCGGATCTGCAAGGTCTGGGGCTCCCTGTGGAACTGGAAGGCCGTGGAGGAGCGCTCGTTCTGGAACGTGGACCAGGGTGCCGTTCGCATGGGCGTCGCGGTCCACCCGGCCTTCCCCGACGAGCAGGCCAACGGCGTGCTGATCACCCGGAACGTCGTCGACCCGTCCCTCACGGGAATGTACGTGAACGTCCAGAAGGGTGAGTTGTCGGTAACCAATCCCGAGGACGGCGCCGTCCCCGAGGTCTTCGTCATCATCCCCGGTCCCGCCGGGACCCAGGTGGCCCGCCTGCGCTTCAGCAGCCTGTCGCCCGGCGTGCCCCTCCTGGCCGACGCCGAGGTTCTTGCCCTGGCGCTGGCAGCCGGGACCGTCCAGGAGCACTTCGCGCCCCTCTACCCCGACCTCCCGTCGCCCAAGGCCTTCGACATCGAGTTCAAGTTTCACGGTCCCGCCCGGGACCTCGTCCTGAAGCAGGTCCGCCCCTTCCGGATCCGGTAGCAGCCGCCTGGACCCGCCTGCAACACCCGGCCGGGGGCCGAAAGCGGTTGACTTCACCCGGACCCCTCGCTAGGGTCCACCGACGCGTTCGCCCGCACCAGATGCGGGCTTCCTACCCAACTACTGCGAGGACAGTTTGAACAGATTCATCGGACGGTTGCTCCTCCTGACCCTCTTGCCGCTGGGGTTGCCGGCCTGCGGTTCGGGAACGGGGAACTCCACCAAGCTCGGTCGGGAAGGCGAAAGCTGCGCCAGGACAGCGGATTGCGAGGATGCGCTGCGCTGCGTGGCCCAGATCTGCGTGCGCGATGGCATCGATGGGGACACGGTTTCCGAAGACGTGGACGTGCACGAAACCGGCGGCTCGGACCTCCTTGTAGGCGACGACGATTCCAGCCTCGTCACGGACGTCGGCTCGGACATCGCACCGGAAGCGAACCTTTGCGGCATCGACGACGAAAGCAAGACCGTGACCCCCGCTCCCGCGAAGTCCGCCACCCCTGCGACGGCCGCGAACCGCGCCAGCGCCGCGGTGCGTGTCCCAGGCCTTGTCACGCTGACCGCCGCACAGCAGAACGCCATCGTCTACGTCAGCGCCGAGTACGGGAATGTCAGCTCGCTGTGCGCAGGCGTCCTGATCGCGCCGCGCGTGGTGCTCACGTCCGCCCATTGCCTGGATGATCCGGAGACCTCGGACGGCTTTACGGATGGCCTGTTTTCCGTGGTCTTCGGCAGCGACGTCAACCAGCGGGCCGCGACATTCGCGACCACGGATGTTCTGATCGCCACCGGCTACGACAGCGTGACGTATGCCAACGATTTCGCCCTGCTGGTTCTGCCGCACTCCGCGCTTGCCATCCCCGATTATTCCGTCGCTCCCATCGCCTTCAATGAAGACGACCTTCCCGCCTCGATCGTTGGCCAGCAGGTCGAATCCGCCGGTTCCGGTGGCGGCGATTTCCTGCGCAACTGGACGATCACCACGGTTTCCTCCTACACCTCGGCCACTCTGCACAGCACCAGCATCGACGTGGACGGGCTGGGCTACGGCTACCGTGGCGGCCCCCTGCTGGTCGATTTCGGCTCGGGCACGCGCATCATCGGCGTTTTCAGCAACTCCCAGTTCGATGACAACACCTCGGGACGCATCGACGTCGTCGCCTCCTGGCTGAACGACATCATCTCGAAGCGGTCGGATTGCGGCGACCTCGTCGCGGCGGGCACGTGCGATGGCACCCAGTTGGCCAAGTGCTCGGAAGGCGTGCTGACGATCGAGGAGTGCGCCGACAGCGGGAAGATCTGCGTGCCGGGGGCTGCCGGGCCCGTCTGCGCCGTCGATCAATGCCCGGGCCTCGATTTCGTCGGGGAGTGCACCACGGACAACGTGGCGCGCTGGTGCGACAACAACACCGTCAAGCAGCGCCATTGCACCCCCTGCGGACAGGCCTGCGGGTTCGCCAGCGAGAGCCTCGGGAACTATTGCGTGACCGCCTCGGAGGTCGTCATCCCGGAGTGCACCGCCATTTCCACGAAATGTGCCTGCACCCAGTGCCCCGCGTCCTTCGCCGCCTGCCTGGCGGATGACGCCTGCCGGCTGTTCGTCAACTGCTTCCTCCACTCGGCGGACCCGGACACCTGCACCGTGTCCCCGGAAGGCATGCTCCTGATGCAACAGTTCTCGGCGTGTGCCGCGGCAGCGAAGTGCGGCGAGGGCGGCCCGCTGGATCACGGCGCGAATTGCGGCACGGTGACCGGCCAGGGCTGCTGCAAGGACACCACCGTCTACTACTGCGAGGAAGGCAACCTGTTCAGCCAGGTCTGCGGCAATACGGGGTGCGGTTGGAGCGCGGACAACGACTTCTACGCGTGCCAGGGAAGCACGGCCGATCCCTCTTCCCTGGTTCCCCGGGACTGCCCGGTCGACCTCTAGACGGGCTCGGCAAAGTAGGCAGGATCGGGACTCGCCCTGGCCGGAAAGCCGTGCCCCCCCAAGGTTCCTGATGCATCCCGCATCCGCCATCCGGGCCTGGCCGGGTGCGTTGCTGGCGCTGTCGACCTGCGAATACCGACGGGGGGGGCACTCCATCCGAACGATGGACCGGACATCGGATTGATGGGGGGTATGCGACGGTCCCGACGCTAGCAGACTTCCAGGAAGTCCAGAAAGAGGGCCTGCCAGGGAACGTCCTTGCCTGTGGCCACCGGATGGCGCCTCCACAGAACGTCCTTGCAGTCGCAGGAATGAATCGCGCCGGCACAGGGACGGATGGATTTCAGGCATCCCGGGCATACGACGGCGACATTGAAGCACGTGTCCCATGGGTTCGGCCCGTCGAGTCCTTCCGGAACGTTCTGCTGGGTCCGGGTTCCTTCCTGCATGATCGTCTCCTCGATGCCCGAAATCGGCCTGCCATGGAGACTATGCAACCTGTGTGCCATAGGGTTCATGACCACCGGCAACTTCGGCGTCAACCTCGACTTGCCCTGTCCCCGATCCGGTATCCTGCGAACCCTGCTCGGATTCGGCCGAGTGTGCGACCGGTCTGTGGTGCATCGAGTTGCAGCGCGTCGTCGACCGGAACACGTTCTGCCCGGTGGCGAACCTGCCGGACGTCCTGGACACGGAAACGGTTTCCCGGGATCCGGGGAGCAGGGACCCGGGCGTGGACTCCTGGATTCCCGTGTCGGACATCCCGGAACGCGATCTGTCGGCCTTCGAGCCCACCTGGATCGACCCGACGACCGGCCTGACCTGGGAGAATCCTCCCGCCCTCAGCCTTGTGGGGCCTCGCGCAGGGGCTCGAAGCGGCGCTTGTCCACGGCCCGTACCCAGGCATCCTCGCCGGAAATGCGCCCGTTCGACGCCAGCGCAAACAGGCTGTCGTCCATGGTCTGCATCCCCTCGGCGCGGCCGCCCTGGAGGATGGACGCCAGCAGTTGCGTGTTGCCCGCGCGGATGAGGTTGGGCAGGCCCGGGGTCCGCAGGAGGATCTCGTGGGCGGCGACCCGTCCCTGTCCGTCCTTCGTCCGCAGCAGGAACTGGGATACGACCGCGGCCAGCGACTCGCCCAGCATGGAGCGCGCCTGGGCCTGCTGGTCCGAGGGGAATGCGTCGACGACGCGGTCGATGGTCTTGGCGGTGCTGTTGGTGTGCAGGGTGCCGAAGACCAGCATGCCCATTTCGGCCGCGGTCAGGGCCAGGGAAATGGTCTCGAGGTCGCGCATTTCGCCGACCATGACCACGGAGGCGTCCTGCCGGATCGCCGCCCGCAGCGCTGCGCCGAAGGACGCGGTGTCCGTGCCCACTTCGCGCTGGGACACGATGGACTTGCGGTTCTGGTGCACGAACTCGATGGGGTCCTCGATGGTCACGATGTGCCGGGCCGACGCACCGTTGATGCGGTCGATCAGCGCGGCCAGCGTGGTCGACTTGCCGCTCCCCGTCGGACCCGTCACCAGCACCAGCCCCGTCTTCAGCCGCGCCAGGCGCTCCACGGCCGGCGGCGTTCCCAGCGACTCCAGGGGGACGATCTTTTCGGGGATCCGCCGGAACACGGCGCCGACCCCCAGGTGCTGCTCGAAGTAGTTGGCCCGGAAGCGGCCGGCGCCGGCCAGCTCGTAGGCGAAATCCGCGTCGTGCCCGGCGGTGAAGGCGTCCCACCGGGCGGGGGCAACCAGTTCGCGCAGCAGGGTACGCAGCGAGGCGTCGTCCAGGGGGGCCCACCCGGGCACAGCCTCGATGTGGCCGTGGATGCGGATGCGCGGCTCGCGGCCGGCGGCGAGGTGCAGGTCGGACCCGCCGTCCGTCTCCACGCGCCGCAGCAGCTCGTCCAGTCGGGCCACGATCCCCCCTACGCGAACGCCTTCGGGTCCTCGGCGTACCGACGCGCCGCTTCCTTCGTGACCCGGCCCTGCTGGACCAGTTCCAGCAGCGCGTCGTCCAGCAGGCACAGGCCATGGGCCCGCCCGGTCTGCATCGCCGAGCGGATCTGGTGCGTCTTCTCCTCGCGGATCAGGTTGGCGATGGCCGGGTTCATGAACAGGGTTTCGACCGCAGGCACCCGGGTCTGGCCGTCCGCCGAGGGCACCAGGCGCTGGCTGACCACGGCGCGGATCGATTCCGACACCATGGAGCGCACCTGGGGCTGCTGGGACGGCGGGAAGATGTCGATCAGGCGGTTGATGGTCCGCACCAC
>CAINDP010000124.1 GCA_903847405.1 uncultured Myxococcales bacterium
CAACGCCGCCGCGGACATCCTTTTCCAACTCATCAACCGCAGGTACGAGGCCAAGCCCATCGTCCTGACGACCAACCTCGCGTTTCGTGACTGGAGGGCAGTCTTCCCCAACGCCGCGTCCGCGTCCGCGCTCATCGACCGCCTCACGCATCATTCCCACGTCGTCGCCATCAAGGGCGAGTCGTATCGAAAGCACGAGGCCAAGCAGGAACGACAGGGCCGACCCGAGGACCAGGACGAGGCGTAGCCACAGGGGCGCGAGCGTCGGCTGCCGCCGACCCTCACGCACTGCCGACCACCACGTCCAGATTTCTACGGATTACGACGAGCGGCAACAGTGGAATTCCAGATAATCCTTCGAGGGCGGTACGAAGTGGCTGGTTGGCCGGATCAGGTCCCGACCGTTGAATGACGAAAGTTCCTGTTCGATCCGCTCCTCGGGCGCGTAGTGCTCCCTGGCCACGGGGGATACCACGATTCGAAGGTCGTCATCGACCGTCGCAAAGCCCCAGTCGAAGGCTCGATCGTGGATCGCACAAAGGGCCAGGCCGTTCTGGTAGTCCAGGCGCTGGTGTCCCGTGGACTCAGACCACGGGCGAATGTGACTGGCGATCAACAGGTAACTATTGCTATCCGGCATGCGCGAGCGTAGCCCGCAGAAGGCACAGGTATGCTCGTAGTTTGCCATCACGCGAGACCGGAACAGTTCCTGGCCCCTTCGCTCTGCCCTCAACCGCATCACCTGGGTATCCGGTTCCGGCGAGCGCACGCCGTTCGGCATGTCTGGGGCTGCATCCCAACCTTCGCGCCAACGCGGCGACAGCGCATCCAGCATTGGGCGTGCCGGCGGGAAGACCGTCGCGATGACCTCCGCTGAGAACGCAAGGTCGTCGTAGCGACCTCCGAATGCCTGCGCCGCCCAGCCATCCAGGTGGGATCCATGCGAAAGCCCTCGCGCACCGGCGGTGAACCTCGACCGGAGGTTCATCACCTTCGTTACAACGGACCCGTCGTTCCGGCCTAACGCGCACGCAAGCGCAGTGACAGCAGGAAGCTGACGTTGCGTGCCGTCCCGCGTCATTTTGGTTCCGCCCATGCGGGAAGGGTCGCCGAAGACGCAGAGATACGCCGCCAAGATGGTTTCGGCGACCGTCCAATCCTTTCCCGCACCGCCAGTCGCTGCGTCGCGTCGCGCCAGTTCTCGCGCGCCTTCAACAACACGCTCCTGCAGTTCCATCGACAGCATGACAAACCCCCGCTGACCGGCAGTCTACCAGGCATCCTCCTTGGTCATCCATCCGGTCGATGCTGTTTCTGTTCCGGAGGATGTCCGCCAACGCAGCAGACGGAAATATTGGATTCTCTCAAGCCAGTGCCGCCTGCACCAACCCCGGTTCAACCTTCAAGAACTCGTCCCTCGCCAACCACAACCGCGTCCCTTCCCCCAACCGAAGGTAGATCCCGCGCGCGGCCCCCAGGGTGCGGTCCAGATGCGACTCCCAGCGAACCTGGCTAGCAACCGCATCCAGTTCCGCGGCCCGGCCACGGTTCCTTTCCATCCAGGTCCCCACGTGGGCTGGAGCGGCCAGGAAGTCGCTCTTGGCGCCGTTGCACCGGCGGTCGGCGACAACCAGGTTGTGGATCCCGTTATCGGGACGACGCGCCCACGGGATGAAGTGGTCGACCTCGGCGGCGGGGCCAAGGCGGGCGCTGCAGTAGAAGCATTGGCCGTGCTGCAGGTCCGTCAGCAACTCGCGGACCGGGTTCAGGGAGGTGCGGTCGATCCCGAACAGGAAGGACTCCAACTTGGACTCAGGAAGACCGTTGAACCGGGCGACCATGCTGGCCCAGCCGCGGTAGATCAGCGGGCGCAGCAATCCGTTCAGGCGGACCAGGTGGTCGCCGACGCCGGGCAGGAACCGGATGAGGTTGTCGAAGTCGCCGCCTTCGCCGCGCTGATACCGGCGGACGTCGGCGCGGAGACGCAGGGTGTCGAGGTTCCAACCGATCAGGTAGACGAATGGATCCGAATGGCCGCCCACGACCTGCAGACGAGGCAGCGGCATGAGGATCAGGGTCCATTCGACGTCGTCCAGCAGGCGACCGAACCCGGCGGAATCGAACTGGCGGGCCCGGTCCAGCGTCACCGACGGGTCGGGCAGGCGCTCACGGAACGCGACGATGTCCGCAAGGACCCGAGCTTGACCACCGTTGTTCTGCCGCAGTACCCGCGCCAACGGCCCCATTTCGAAGTTCTGTGTGTGCGGCCAGTACAGTTCGATGACCTTCCGGGCCAGTTCCCGGGTCGTGACCGACTGCGGAGCCTGGCCGTGCCGATCGGTCGCTTCCAGGCACAGGTCCATCAGGCCCAGCAGCACCGCGTACTTGTAGGTGGCAGACCTCTGGCTAAGGTCCAGCAGGGACATCAGCCGCTCGGCGAAGGCGATCAGGTCGTGTTCGGGCCGGGTGGACACGACGCTACTCCCTGGCTTGCGGGACGTGACCGGGACGCCGGTAGTTCCCGCGGGACGGGATCACGAACCGGACGCCTCCGCGGGGGTCGTCGACGTCGCCGTCGAACCGCGGGATCAAATGCACGTGCAGGTGCATGACCGTCTGGCCCGCCGCCGGGCCCACGTTGATGCCGATGTTGTAGCCCGACGGATGCAGCGTCGCGTCCAGGTCGGCTCGGACCTGGGCCAACAGAGCGAACAGGGCGGACTGCTCGTCGGGCGTCGCGTCGAACCACGAGGCGACGTGGCGCAGCGGGATCAACAGGGTGTGGCCGGGGTTGACGGGGAAACCGTCGGTCACGGCGATCGCCAGGGCATTCCGGGCCACGATGCGGGCGGGGTCTAGCTGGCAGAAGGGGCATTGCATGGCGGGAGGATAGCATGGGCGGCTGGCGGCTGTCGTCGCCGACACGTCGAGGGCGATCGCGGCATCCGTGATCGACACGACCGGCTTCCGCTGGAGCAACTCGTGGACGCGCAGGCCCGGCCCCGACACGCGCCCCAGGCCGCCAAATGAACGGCAACCCACCCCGAACGGATCCAAGATGAACCGGCCTGCTGCGAACTGCCTGACCACCGAAGCGAAAGCGGCACTCCGTGAGAAACTCCCAACGCAGGACTACCATATTGTCATCAGCGTTCACCTCGGGTATACACCTTCGTGCCCCCCATCGGGAGAACTCAATGTCCGAAGTTTGGAATGTTTCTGAACTGATGTCCCAGTTGGAAAGCATCTACGTCAGCATGAAGAACGATCCCGCCGCCTGGGAAGCCGAGAAGGCTGGCCTGAAAACCCAATTGACTGCGCTGGGGGATCACCTTGATGAGTTCTACAGTTCCCCTCAGGCTCTGTCCCGGGGAGGCTCCGGCGTCATTCTGAAGCTTAATGCCACCCGCCTACACAATCAGCCGCGTGTGCTGAAGTTCCCTCGACCCATCGAGGACGGAGCACCGGAGTTCGCCCGCCTTCTCGGAAACGAGATCCAGTTGCTGGCCAAGTTGCGTAGCCGGAGTCTGGTCGTCATCCACGAGGCGAACCTGGCACCCATGGCCGAGGAAGTCGCAGGCCTTAGCCAAGTCCCGTTCTACGTCATGGATTACGTCCAGGGCGAAAACTCCGACAAGTTCATGGCACGACCCGAAACCACCGTGGAGCATCTGCTTGCGATCATTCTCGATACACTCGAAGCGATCTCCCATCTTCACCGTAACCAACTGGCCCACATGGACCTCAAGCCCGCGAACATAATTGTGACCACCGAAGGTCACCCAGTGCTGATCGATCTGGGAACGGCCAAGGAGGCTCGGCCCGATCCCAGCGAAACACTCGTGGCATTCACTCCAAGGTTCGCATGTCGCGATCTCAAGCGATTCCTCCTCGAATCCCCGGATGACAGCCGAGGCGCAGGCAGGGTCAGAAGGTCCGAAATCAAGACCAACTGGGATCTTCATGCCTTGGGCCTAACGATGATTGAATGGCTGCATGCCTACCAGAAGGGACATCCGCCCGGCCACCCGTTCGCCCTTCCAATCTACTTCCGCAAGTACCTGAAATTACTTTCCCTGCGCCTTCTGCAAGATCCATACGAGCATATTCACGAGACGGAATCCGGAATCCCTGTTGCCATGCTGTCAGATTTCCGATATCGCGATGTTGAAACGGCAATTCGGGACGTTCAGAAACTCCGACCGGGTCTCGACTTAGCCGACCTTGTTCCGGAACTGAACGACAACCATCACCAGACGATCCAGGTCACTTCAGGAGGCTCCGCGACGTTCACCGACCGTGTCTCCAAGACCCTCGAGCATCCCATTCTTCGAAGGCTAAGCGAAGTATCGCAACTGGGTTTGGTCCGGATGGTCTACCCGACAGCAACCCACACGCGTTTCGAGCATTCACTGGGAACGTACTACAACGCCGCGAGATATGTGCGGGCTCTCTACCACGACCCGCTGAATCCTCTCTTCCGCCAATTGACAGGCCCCGACGACTATCGCGCAGTGCTTCTGGCGGCCTTGCTGCATGACGTCGGTCAGTTCCCCCTCGCGCACGATCTCGAGGACATCGAACCCCGGATGTTCAACCACCGCACGCTTGTCAAGGCACTCATCCAAGGAGTACGGGAAGAGAAACTGAAGGGCACAAGGCGCATGGAGTTCCCGCCACTGGACGCTGTCTTCGCGGACTGGAACGTCAAACGGGAAACTGTGCTTGGGATTCTCGAAGCAAAACTCAACGACCCCCAGACTCCGGTGGTACGACGCATCCTGAAGTCGATCATCTCGGGTCCTGTCGATGCAGACAAACTGGACTACCTGATCCGCGATGGTAAGCGCCTGGGAGTCCCCTATCCTGAAGGCATCGATGTCGAGCGGCTTCTCAGGTGCCTTACAGTCGTCGTCAAGCCGCACATGAATGGTGTTCAGGCATTCGTGGGCATCCACGAGAAAGCGCTCGTTCCCGCCGAATTTGTGACCATGGCCCGATATGCGATGTTCTCGCAGGTGTACTGGCATCACGGCGTTCGTGCGGCCGTGGCCATGCTGTCCCGAGCGATGGCGGGGCTCTTCGCGCTGCAGCAGGAACCCGAGTTGAATCGTTTGCGCTCGGACTGGGAGGAATTCGTTCTGTATGGCCCTGAGGATGCGGGCGAACCGGAAGAGCAGCCACTGATTCCCGGCCTCGACGCAAATCCGAAGCCCGAACGTCCTCGGGCCACAGACTTCGTCCGGAACCTGACCGGTTCCAACCTGAACGCCTGGGATCGGGCAACCCTGAAATTCCTTCTGCATCAGATGGAAAAGATAAACGTCGTTGAGGCCGAACTCGTACGCGACCTGCTGAGCCGCCGACTGTACAAGCGCGTATTCTCGTTCGGAGCGGCCGACAGCCCGAAGACTTGGGAAGGGTTCACGGTGGCGTGGGACTCGATGACGACGCTGGAACGCCAATCGCAGGTACGGGTCATCGAAGCGAATCTGCTGGACGCGGTGAAGACGCAACTGACGCGGGGCACCGACACCGCGTACCTTTCGGCCGAAACCAAGAAGAGCCTCGAGGTCAGGTTGGATGCCAAACTGCCGGTGCTTATTGTAGATGTTCCAAATGAAAGGCCTGGCTCAAGCGTCCCCTTGACCTATGTCGTTGAGGAAGATCGGCGCGGCCTTCGCAAGTCCAACCGGATGTGCGGCCGGACCGGCGACAGCAGGGTGTGGCCTGATTTTGCGCAGGATCTCAGGAGACGCGCAGGGCGGATTCGCGTGTTTGCACATCCGGAATACGCAGACATGGTGTTGTCCGCCATCCCATCCCAGTGGATGGAGCAGGCGCTATCGGGCTTCAAGACCCTAGAAGCACCGACAGATGCAACCGCGCCTCTTTTCGACGGACTGAACTGATGCGCCTGACGCTGCCGCGGGAAGCGTTGAGCGGTCGAAGCAGCCTTGGCAGCGGCATCAGGATCAGGGTCCATTCGACGTCGTCCAGCAAGCGACCGTACCCGGCGGAATCGAACTGGGACTGGATGGAGCCGCCCTGAATCTGGCCAGGAGCCGAGTATCGATTCGGTCTGGCCGGGGGTCAACACGTTGCGCGGACGCGAAGTGCCCGATCATTGACGCCGCCCCCCAAGTGCGCGACAAGCCCATTGCCACCTACTTCCCGGAGGCCCCATGTCCTCAGCAGACACCATCTTCCTGGTCGGGCGCGAAGGCGGCCTGCAGGAAATCCAGGAAACCGCGTACGACCGGGAGGAACTGCTGCAGACGCTGATCGCGGAGTACCCGTCGCTGATGGCCGGGCACCAGATCGACGAGGACGATCCCCCTCGGTGGATGCTGGTGTGCCGCGAGATGGGCGTGCCGGGCGAGGACGGGGGCTCGGACCGGTGGTCGCTGGACCACCTGTTTCTGGACCAGCGCGGGATTCCGACCCTGGTGGAGGTCAAGCGGGCCACGGACACCCGGATCCGGCGCGAGGTCGTCGGGCAGATGCTCGACTACGCGGCGAACGCCCAGAAGTACTGGCCGGTGGAGCGGATTCGGCGCGCGGCCGAGGAGAAGGCCGGGGGCGCGGGACCGCTGGCGGAACGGGTGGCGATGCTGCTGGAACTGCCGGATGACGCCGCCGAGGAGGCGATCGAGGACTTCTGGCGCGACGTCGACCAGAACCTGAAGCGCGGCCGCCTGCGACTGCTGTTCGTGGCGGACCACATCCCGACCGAACTGCGGCGCATCATCGAGTTCCTGAACGACAAGATGCCCGACGTGCACGTCGTCGGCCTGGAACTGGTGCAGTACCACCGCGATGGGCTGCGCGTGCTGGTGCCGCGCGTGGTCGGACAGACCGAGGCGGCCCGGACCGCCAAGGCCCGCGCGATGGGGGCGGGCGGCCTTCCTGGCCGGGGCGGAACAGCGGGGCCTGAAGGTGGTCTGGGGCGTGAAGGGCTTCAGCGTCGGCACGACCGTCGAGTCCCATGGCACTCGGACCAGTTTCGCGTATGGCTTTCCTCCGGGGGCGGGCGAGATCGCGGACACGCGGTTCGAGGTGTACCTGCACCGGGACACGTTCGCGAACGAGGAACGGCTGCGCATCGAGCAACGGTTGATGGAAGTGGCGCCCTTCCGGAAGGGTGGGCAGTACACGATGCGGCTGGCTCTGGACGCGGGAAGCGTGGTGGCCGCGGAGGCCGCCCTGGCGGTCTTGTGGGAGATCGCGGCGGGCATTCAGAGCCGCGGGAATGGGGTGCCGGCGGTCGAGGCGACCTGACGATCCTCTGCAGGATGACACCCGAGGACTGGCGGGGAGTCTTGATCGGGTCGTGAAGTGACGCCGACGTGCGCCGACGTCCTTTTCGAGCGCCCTGAAAAGACTCCGACGTACATGGATCACGTTCCTGGACGGGATCGAAGGACGCCCGCGCACCCCGACAACCTTTCCCACAGCACCAAGAACGCCACCGACGTACGCCGATGCCCTTCTGATCCGCGCTCAAACGACGTCCCAGCTCGTCGGATCCTTTCTTCCCCTCCGATCCAACGTTCCCGAAGGACGTCGATCCATTTTTTGTCCCCCGAAGAACGAATGCCCCGGCCCCCCCAACCATTTCAACCGGCGCTCGAAGGCCTCCCGGACATCCGCAACCCATTGATCCGCCGCACTTCGCCCCTTCACCAACCACCGCGAAAAATTTATTTTCACCCCCCGTCGATCCATTTCGTTCCAGCTCCGTCTATTCCCCCCATGAACACCGCGGGCGCGGCGTTCGAGGCTCCTTGATCGGAGGTCATCATGGGAACTCGCATCACGGGCTCGACGAAACTGGTGGACGTTCTGGTGGCGCTGGGTCTGCGCAGCGCCGGAAACCTGGGCCGGGACGCCGGGTTGGCGGACCTGGCGCCGGGGCTGGCCCAGGCGACCGAACGCCTGGCGAAGGCGAGGGACGTGCGGAAGGCCGCCGCGAATGACCGCTGGCTGACGCGGAAGGCGATGGAGGCCGCCGAGCGGACGGTCACCGATGCCATCCGCGCCGCGCAGCACCACGCGCTGGAGGCCTGCGACGGGGTGAAGGGGGACGCGGCCTATCGCGCGCTGTTCCCCGACGGCCTGAAGGTCCTGATGGGGGGCTCCAGCGCGCCTCGCGAACTGGCGTTGCAGTTCCTGGCGACGCGGCTGGCGGCCGACCCGGAACAGGCCCAGGGCGCGAAGCGGATGGCGGAGGCGCTGGCCGCTCGCCAGGCGGCCACCGATGGCTGGAAGCAGGCCGAGGTGGGCGAACGCACCGCGGTCCGGGCACTGGCCGCGGAGGCCCTCGCCTTCCAGAAGGCGTTCAGCGCGGCGCGGCACCAGGCGATCGCCCGCCTGCAGGACCTGGACGCCGTCCGGGAGTTCTTCCCGACCCTGGCGCCGAAGGACCGCGCGGTCCCGGAAACGGACCCGCCGGGGAACGGGAAGGGGAAGGCGGAACCGGTGATCCAGCCGATCGCGCAGGGCCAGCATGCCGCGTAGGGCAAGCCCCGGATCGTCGCGGCAGGACGGGCCGCGACGGTTCGGGGCGAACCGATGCGATGTGGACTCGCCCCCGAAGCACGACACCACTCGCCGACAGCAACCCGCAATGTCCTTGCTTGCCGGTTTGGGCCGAATTCCATAAACTCGGTTCAGTGCTGTAACGGTATAGTTTGTAGCCATGACCGATTTCGAGTTCGACGGGAAGAAGAGTGTCGCCAACAAGGCGAAGCACGGAATCGACTTTGTCGAAGGTCAGGCGCTCTGCGGAGGTGAAGGCCTATGAAGGCTAAGGATTTCGACAGCAAGTTCGACCGCGGCGACGATGTCATGGAGCATCTGGACCTGACCAAGGCTCGTCGCCCTGGCGAAGAAGCGCGCCGCGTCAACGTCGACTTCCCGTCCTGGATGGTCGACTCTCTTGACCGCGAGGCCAGGCGTCTGGGCGTTACGCGGCAGTCCATCATCAAGGTCTGGATCGCCGAACGCCTGGAACGCCACGTCGCCTGACTCTGCCCCGCATCCGGAACCAGAATCCCCATCCTCCACCGAATGTCTCGCCAACGAACCTTCGCGCCAATTCGCGTAACACGGGGGTTCCCATCACCACCCGCCAGCCTGACCATCAACAGGTGATGTGTCTACGTTCTGTTGACACAACCACGCCAGGCGACCATCCTTTCCGTGGAGGTGCCCCGTGAGCGGGTTCTCGGTTCGACTGCAGCAGTTGATGGGCAACCGCCACATCACCGTCGTGGAACTCGCCGCGCGGGCGGGCCTGTCCCGTCAGGCGATCTACAAGATGCTCCGCAGCGACTTCGACCCGCTCAGCCAGGGCGTCCGAAAGGTCGCCCGGGCCATTGGGGTGGACCCGATCGACCTGTTGCCACGGGAGGACCAGCCGACGGGCCGCATCGCCGAAGTGCTGGCCCTGGTGCGCCGGGCAGCGGCGGAAAAGGATGCCCGGGCCTTCGAGGTCCTCCCGGCTGCCTTGGCTGGGCTGGATCCGCCGTCGCTTGCTGCATTGCATCCCGGCGCCAACCCCTTGGAGGCGCGCCTGCTGGCTGCGGCCGCCGCCATGGCAGCGGAACTCACGTCCAGCGCCACCTTGCGAAGGTTTGCAGAATCCTGGGGGCAGACGGAAGATCCGTCCCAGGGCTTCTTCTTTGGCGGGCCGCTGGCCGACGTCGATCGGTCGATCGCGTCCACCCCCGAGTTGCTGCGCAGGCACAGGGTGTTCGGGGGTTTCAGCGAGGAGATGTTCAGGAGGCACCTTGGCAAGTCCGACGTGGGCGCAGATCAAGCGGCGACGTCCACGTAGTCGACCTGGCAAGTGGGGTCAGGCACCGGGAGCCCGTCTTCGCGGAGCCCTTGAAGATGGAGTTCGATGGCTTCGCGGAGAAGTTGCTCTGTAGCCTCGAGGGTGTCCCCCGCTGCCACGCAGCCCGGCAGATCGGGCACGTACGCCGAGTAGTTACCGCCCGCAGTCTCGATCACGATGGCGTACCGCATGACCCCTGCCTCACTTCTTCAGGCCTGCCTGTTTGAAGATACTGGTTTGGGTACCCGCTGCAAAGGTCCGACTGGGCTTGCCGGCGACAATGAAGGGCATCGCCGAGGTTCGCCTCCCCGATGGCACGACGAATTTGGCTGAAGTACACTGGTACGAGGCTCATGGGATTGGCCGCAAGGAGTTCAAGGTGAAGCGGTTTCTGAAACCATTTTGGGAGGAAGCGAATTGAGCGCGCGTCCGACAAAGAGGTCGTACGTCCTTTGCCTGGGGAACCGTCGCTACAAGGCGTCGCTGATCGTTCGCAGGCTCTACCAGACGATCGAGGACGACGAAGCCCTGGCGCACGGCATGATTCGTGTCATCGACGAGTCCGGCGAGGATTATCTGTTTCCCCAGCGCCTCTTCGCAAACCTGGTCCTTCCGAAAGAAATCCATCAGCGCCTCAAGCCCTGAACTGGACATGGACAAGACGATGTACTGTTTTCGCCGAAGGTAAAGGTTTTTACCTTTCCAGCCGGTAGTCCGGCTTCCTTCATGACGTCGGGCAGTTGGCACCACATCGACCCGCAACGCCGCGCATTCAGTCCAGGGGACTGACCAGATCCGCGAAATCGACGTGCAGCCCGCGGGCCAGGGCCTCCAGCGTCGCGAGATTGGGGGACTGGATGCCAGCCTCAATCCGGGCCAGCGTGACGCGCCCGATTCCGACTGCCGCGGCCAGGTCTGCCTGGGTGGCGCCTCGGGCCCGGCGCAATTCGCGGATCCGCTGTCCCGGCTTTCGCCTGCCCTTGTCGGCAGCCGCCCTGGCACGACGTTCGTAGCCGGGGTCGCAGAATCCCCGAAGGTAGTCCCATGGGAAGGTGTCGCTGGTGGACCGGCCAAAGCGAAGCACCACCTTGAAAGCAGTGGGAATCGCGAGACCCGTGGGCGGTCCGCGGTGCGCGCCTTTCACGACATCGGCCGGGAGGATTCCGTGGGCCCCGTCGGCGAAGTGCACCTCGAGCGCGTCGCCCACCAGGCGGGCCCGGGTGATGATGCGCTCGGCGTTCTGGACCAGGACGAACGCGTTCGATGACATCTCAACCTCCTCTACCGTGGGCGGACCCTCTTCCAGCAGGCACGGATTTCCCAGATATGTCGCTGGAAGGCCCGCAAGAGCGCCCGGCGCTTGCCGGCCGGGGGAGCCTCCAGGAAGGTTCCATCTTCCAGGTTGATCCGCACTTCCTCATCACCGAACTCCACGTGGACGTGGGGCGGCTCGTAGGGCGGTTCGCGCGGGTGAACCACGAAGGTGAATTCGCCATCACGGACGACCGTGGGAGCCATCCCCGTCCTCCACCGAATGTATCGCCAGCGATACTTTGCGTCAACTCGTGTACCGCGGATCTATCGGTGAAGGTCGGCGACTGTTCCTGCAGCAGTTTTCGCCCTTGAACACAGTGCGGATATTCCTGGAAGAGCCGGCCCGCCTGGTGCCTGCAGGGTAGACCGTCCTACAACCCCTTGGTCAGGTCGACCAGGTCCTCGGAAAGGTAGCCGTGCTGCTGGATCGCCTTGCGGGCGGCTGCTCCCAGTCGAGGCGCAATCGCCACCTTCTGAACCTGCCACCCCTGAAACCGGGGCATGGCGTCCAGGAAGCGGGCCACGTGGCCGTCGAACGCCGGCAGGTCCCCGACAAGCTTCGCCTCGTTGCGCTTGCAGGTCCCCAGCCGGAGGACCTGGCCCGCCTCGTCCAGAGCCACCAGGTCCAGTTCGGTCCCCTGGCGATCCCAGTAGCCGCGGATCTGTGACGTCAGTGCGAAATCCCCCCTCCCCTTCCGGCTTCGCTCCTCATAAAGCGTGGCCACCAGCCTTTCCAGCCCGTGCCCCTCGGCGTCGGCCAGGCGACGGTCGGCCTCCTCGACCAGGGCATCGACCGGGCGGAAGTTCACCGAAGCCGTCGCCGTCGCCAGGGCGGCCAGCCAGGAGCGCAGGAAGTTGTCCCGGATGTAGAACCGCCCATTCTTCTGGGTCGGGCGGGCAAAGATCGGCTGCAGCCGCTCGATCATGCCGTACCGCTCACGGAGCACCTTGATGTACCCGCCCACCTGCCTGCCGCTGCTGGGGTCCACCGACCGGGCGTGGTCGTCCAGGTCGCCGTTCGTGCAGCCGGGATGACTGGCCACGAACTTCAGCACCAGGTCGTATCGCCCGCGCAGTTCCCGGAGGAACCAGTTGTCCGCCTCGCTGCGCAGCGGCGACGAGCTGGCGAAGAACATCCGTTTCAGCAGCGCTTTCCGCTCCCCTCCCAGCACATCCTGCTCGTAGCAGTCCCGGTAGAACTTCGGGACTCCCTCGAACAGGTTCCACAGGAACAGCAACCGCTGGGGATCGGTGTCTGCGTGCGTCCGGAGGATCTCCAGCACCGACGCCACGTCGAGGTGGGGCAGGTCGATCTGGTCCGTGACCCGGTTGAACAGCGGAGCGCTGCGGTCTTCCAGCAGGGCCGCCATCTCGGTGTGGATCGACCCCAGGACGATCAGGCCGCCCCGCACGTTCGTCGCATCACTCGCCAACTGGTCCACCTCGTACTGCAGGTGGGAGGCGAACTCGAACAGCGACGCCCGGTGGAAGTACTGGAATTCGTCCATGGCCACGATCCAGCCCTCGCGGACCAGGGCGGCGATGCTGGCAGCCAGCGACTTCAGGTCGTGTGGCTGGTGGCCTGCGACACCGAACATCGAATAGAAGTCCCGCACGGACGAAATCACGCCCGCAGGATCGGAGTCGGGGATCTGGATGTAGACAACGCGGTCCCGCTTCACGGCCTTCAGGCTCTGCTGCACGAGGCTGGTCTTGCCGATGCGACGACGTCCGGTCACCTTGACGAAGAACCAGCGGTTGCGCTGCAGGATGCGGGTCAGTGCGTCCAGTTCGTCGCGGCGTCCGTAGAAGCCCCAGTCCTTCTTGGCCATCGAACACCTAAGGTAAAAGATTTTATCTTTGCCGATGGTAGTCCGGCTTCCTTCATGACGTCAAGCAGTTGGCGGGCGATCTACTGGGGGTCCAGCACGGGGAACAGGAACGGTACCGCGACCGGAAGGAGCGGGGCACCGATCGCGCAGAACCCTACGGCACCTGCCGCGCCATCGTGACGGTCATGTCGATGGTGCACCGGTTGTTCGGCTGTTCGGCTTCCACGGGAATGTCGTACACGACCACCTTCGCCTTGCCCGTCGCAGTCCCGGCCGCGCCGAACACGACGACGCTGGTTTCCAGGGTCTTGACGCCCAGGGGGCGATCCTTCAGTTCGCAGGTGATTTCGATGTTCTGGTTGAACGTGCCCATCTGGGTGGTGCCGTCGGGCAGGTAGTCGCACGTGCCCACGAACTGCAGCGCGTGCGCGGTCCCCGTGGTCTGGACGTGGCCCACGGTGAACCGCGGGTCGGCAGCGGCAACCATCGCGTTGCAGTCGGTCGCGACCGTCGTGGTGGTCACCTTCCAGTCGCCGGCAAAGTCGAAGGGCAGCGTCGCGGCGGTATCGCAGGCCGGCAGCGCGCAGGCCGTCGCCGTGTACCAGGTGGCGGGCGGCCACGTGCGCTGCATCGCGACGTCCACCTTGATTTCGCACCGGTTGTCCGTCTGGCCGGCGATCGCCGGGATGTCGAACAGCGCGACGGTC
>CAINDP010000125.1 GCA_903847405.1 uncultured Myxococcales bacterium
CGCAGGAACGATCCCGCCACGCCGGCCTGGGGCGCATAGCGCAGGTCGATTTCGTTGGGGCGCGGCGACGACGGGTCCACGGCGTCCTTGATCGCCTTGACGCCCTTGTCCAGCAGCACCCGCGCCAGTTCCACTTCCTGGGTGATGTCCGGTTCGCGCGCGGTCACCTCGACCTTCACGCCCTCGCTGATGCGCTTGTGGCCCTTGAACTGCAGGTTTTCCTTGTAGGCGACGAAGTCGGTCGGCTCCTCCGTGTACGACAGCACGACGTAGATCGTCTGGGGCACGCGGAAGTCGGCCGGGTTGACCGTCTTGATGACCGGCTCGGGCAGGTACAGGTCGCGCCCCTGGCCGTCGATGGCGTAGCCCGCCGACACCTCGATGTTCAGGTCGCCGCGGCCCCGCTGGCGCACGCGAAGCCCGTCGAGGTACTGCGGCACCACGCCCGGCGCGTGCAGCACCTGGTTGTGCAACTGGCGCTTCTGCGTGTGGTAGCGCTCGCCGTCGTTCCAGTCCTCCTCCGTGGTCAGGAACCCGCGGAAGAAATTCAGTCGCTTGAACACCGTCCGATCGGCCATCGCCGCCTCCCGTTCGTCAGACCTGGTCCGGTTCGCTGGTTTCGATTATATCGTTCGGTTCGTCCGAACCTTCGTCCGTCGCGTCCCCGCCGATCTGCGACGACACGCCGACGCGCATGCCCACGTACTCGGTCACGCCCTCGATGTCGGGGAACTGCAGGAAGTAGTTGCTGTTCGCCGGCTTTTCCGCCTCGATGACCCGGTGCAGGCGCAGCAGCAGGTCCTCGCCGACCTCCGCGAAGGTCTGCGGCACCCGCACCACGAACGTCTGGCTCATCGAAATTTCGGGCAGGATCATCGTGTCCACGCCCACCGACGACGCGACGCCGATCCGGAAGCCGCGGTAGGGCCAGCGGTTTTCCTCGATGTCGATGTCCAGGCCCGTGAACAGTTTCGCCAGGCGGATCAGCGCGGCCTTGGTCCCGCGGATGCGGAACAGCAGGGGCGCCTCCCGCAGGATGCGGCGGCGGTGCGCTTCGGGCATCGTTTCGTCGAAGGCGATCGCGAACCACGAGGCCAGCCAGGGCAGGAATTCCGGCGGCGTCGTGGAGGGGTTGAACAGGTCGGGGACGTCGTCGACCTGGCGGTTCACCGAGTCCAGGACCTGCTGGAAGATCCACAGGAAGTCCCGCAGGAAGGACGGGTCCTCCGACCGCTTGGGCCGGTACACCGAGGGCAGGTAGCGGATCCACGAGATCTTCGCGACGCGGATTTCGACGGGCTGGTCGCTGTCCAGCAGCGTGCCGCGCTCGGGGACCTGGCCGATGACCGTGTCGATCTTTTCGTAGGCCTCGTCGAACCGCACGCGGGGCGGGGGAAAGCCCGCGCCGGCCAGCACCTTTTCGGCGACCGCCCGCGACAGGCCCGTCACCTCCGGCACCGGCAGCTTGCGGGACCGGGCCGGCAAGCCGGTCGTCCCTGTGCGCGTTCCCGGACCTTCCATCACAGGATCCTCTCGTGCGCCCGCTCCTCGACGCGCACGCTCATGACGAAGGGCAGTTCGTCGTCGGCCAGGCGCACGAAGTCCAGGTCCACGCCGGCGTCCAGGTCGCGCAGGATCACGCGATCCACGAAGTCGACGCCGCCGACCTCCTCGCACACGTGGTAGATGTCGATGCGCGACACCGGCCGTCCGAAGGGCCAGCCGCGACGGTTCTTGCCGCCCCGCAGGGGATGCAGGAACTCGCGGATCCGCTGGACGATTTCGTCCTTGATGGCCTCCGACGAGCCCGACGTGGACCGCAGGACCGCGACGTCCATCGCCAGGTGGCGATAGCGCGGGCGGACCACGTGGACGATGGTGCTGATCAACTTGCGCCGGTCCAGTTCCGCCTTCACGCGCCGCATCAGTTCGGTGGACGGCAACGGCTGCACCGGATCGGCGCCCGGGTCTTCCGCGACCTTGGGCACCACGACCACCGTCACCTCGCCCTCGCGCCCGTGGCACGGGATGCACCGGGCGCGGGCAACGGACGTGGACGCCTCCTTGGCGATTTCCTCGAAGTCCTCGGCGGTCACGGCCCGGAAGCGGCTGCGGAACAGGTGCGGGGCGCGCGACTTGACCTCGTCCACGGTTTCCAGGTCCGAGCCGCCGCCCGCGGGCAGCAGGTTCGACACGCCCTCGATGAAGCTGAAGGACTGCTGCAGCACGTTCAGGGTGTTGGCCGGGACGTTGCCGCCCATGCCGCCGCCCACCTGGAACTGCGCCAGCCGCAGGTTGCGGTCGCCCTTCGGGGGGATCAGGCCGTGGATGCCGTCGCCAAAGCGGATTTCGCCGGTCACCACGTTCTTGGCGTAGTGGCGTCCCGCGGCGGGCGACTCGTACAGGTCCTCGGCCTCGTGCCAGCGGACCCACCAGCCGCCTTCCGGGTTCTGCCGGATCGCGTCCTCGCCTTCCTCGTCGGTGATGGCGATGCGATCCAGGTCCGTCGGGGCCTCGCGCTCCAGCACCACCAGCCGCTGGCCCGGCAGGACCGGTCCCGGCGGCAGCTTGAACGACTGGTTCGGCGTGCCCTGGGAGGATCCCAGCACCGTGTCGCCCAGCGTGGTCAGGTTCGACGCGTACACCGAGTTCGGCAACAGGCGGACGATCCGCGGGGGCTCGACGTAGCCGCCGGCCTCCAGGCGCGCCCGCAGCCAGTTCAGGTTTTCGCCGAAGCGCTTGGACTTGCGGAAGTCCGTCGGGCCCACGAACCGCACGAACCCGGAATGCTGGAAGCCCTGGGTTTCGTCCCGCGGGAACAGGTTCTGCCAGTTCTTGCCGTTGAAGTACTCCCAGGCCACGACGACCGTCGGGTGGCCGTCGGCGCCGCCGGGCAGCGGGTCCCGGACGCCCGAGTCCTCCCGCAACTGGGCGAACAGCGCGACCTCGTCGTTCGGGAACGAATCCTCGAACCCCAGGTACAGCGTCGGGCTGGCCTCGGCTACCGGCGACAAGGGCTGGAAGGGCTTGTAGTCCACCTGGGCCAGTTCGGTGAAGTCCGCGAAGACGCCGTCGTTTTCCGACAGCACCACCGCGAAGGGGTGCTCCTTTTCCTCGAAGCGGATCGCCAGTTCCTTGACGGTCGGCGGGCGCAGGGGGCGCGCCTCCCGGAAGACCCAGCGGTCGCCGTCCAGTTCGTAGGTGCCGGGGACGCCGTAGTCGCCCGCGTCGATGCGGGCGCGCACCCACCAGCCTTCCACGCCGTTGACGTCCACGGGGGACAGGTCGTCCGGGACCTGGAAGGACAGCACGCCGGACCGCGTGAAGCCCAGCGTCGCGTCCATGAAGGAGTTGCCTTCCGACGCCTCGACCAGGTTTTCGGCCGGGACCACGCGGGCCAGGGGGCGCCATTTCTTGGCGCGGGCGTTCCAGTACTCCCACTTCAACGCCAGGTCGGGCGAGGCGTTCGGGCGGTCCGTTTCCCCGCCGTCGATCGTCACGTCCAGGCGCACCAGGGCGCCCTTGTGGGCCAGGGCCCGGTCGCAGCGCAGGTACATTTCCGTCTGGGATTTCGGCTCGCGGCCGAAGGGGGTGAACCGGCGGCTGGCATCCTGGGACAGGAACTGGTCGTCGGGGGTGCGCGTGACCATCGCGTCGGGCAGCAGGCCCTCGCCGGTGACCTTCAGCGCGCCCACGATGGTGTCCACGACCGTGATTTCCGGCGAGGTCGGCACGTCCACCAGGCGGGCCCGGACGAAGCAGGACGCCACGTCGTTGACCGTCGTCGGCCCGATGGTCCGCGGCGCGGGCAGCACCACGCTTTCGGCATCGGATTCGTCCAGCGGCACGGCGGCGGTCCAGCGCGTCCCGTCGAACACCTCCCAGTCCAGGTGGTCCAGGAAGTCCGACACGTGCGGGTGGGGGCAGCGGAAGCGGACGCGCAGGGACGAGCCTTCCGTCAGCGCGGCCAGGCCCGGGTCGCCCAGGTACAGGTAGCGTTCCGCGATCACGGTGCCGGCGAAGGGGTCGAAGCCTTCCGCCGAGGGCGTCGCCAGCAGCGGCGAGTGGTCCGCGAAGGCCTTGCCATACTGGCTGAAGCACTTCACCAGGCGGTTGCGGACGACCAGCACGTCGGACTCGGTCTCGAAGGACACCGTCTTCCCCTCGACCGAAGGCCGGGTGGCGGCGGTGGTGCCCCGGGGCAGGACCACGTGATCGCCCTTGGGCGACATCTGGAAGGTCAGCACCGTGCGGGCGGGTTGCGGAGGCTTGAGCCCGATGCCCATCAGGTTCAGGAAGGCCAGGTGGTTCTTGTCCGGCACGCGGTTCAGCCGGTAGAGGACCATTTCGGTCATCCACGCGAACAGTTCCACCAGCGTGATGCCGGGGTCGGTCGGGTTGAAGTTGGTCCACTCCGGACAGTACTGGGGGATCAGGCGAATCGCTTCCTCGACGATGTCCTTGAAGGTGCGATCGTCGAGTTTCGGGGTCGGGATCATAGGTCCTGCTCCCGCCGGAGGTAGAAGGGATACACGAGGTTGCGCGTGTTGTTGCTGCGTCGGACGCGGTAGCCGATTTCGACGGTCAGGATGTTTTCCCGCGTCGGATCGGGCGCCGCCGTGACCCGGATGTCCTGGATGCGGGGCTCCCACTTGGCGAGGGCCTCGCGGACATAGAAGGACACCAGCGACGCGGTGGACATGCTGTTCGGGTAGAACACGAAGTCGTGGATGCGGCAGCCGAAGTCGGGGCGCATGGGGCGTTCGCCGGGGGCGGTCCCCAGCAGGATGCGGATCGATTCCTCGATGTTCTGCTCGTGCTCGGACAGGCCCAGGTTCCCCTGGGCGTCCAGCGCCACGGGGAACGCGATGCCGCGACCGAGGAAATGCTTCTTCATGAGAGCGCACCCTCGAAGAACCGTCCGCACTTCGGGCATGTCAGTTTGATCGTTACGCCGTCGAAGGTGCAGTCCAGATCGCCTTCGTGGCACACCGGGCAGCGGTGTCCTTCGGTCCTGCCGGCGATGACCTCGTCCACGATGGGGCCGTAGGCGTCCAGCGCATCGACGTCCTCGTCGGGTTCCACCGCGCCGCTCCAGTCAACGGATTCCCGGCGATTATCGCGCGCGTGTTCGAGGGGTGTCAACGGCCGAAAGTCCAGTCGCATCGCGAAGCCGCGCGGGGGGTGGGGTTCCGGGGCCTGGGGGCTCGTGGCCCCGCGGGTTCGGAGGGGTCGTCGGGGAAGGGCGTGGGGTCTGCGGACCCCCTACGGGGTAGTGACGGGCGGCATCGTGAAGAACCCGTGGTACCGGCCCATCCAGTAGGATGCGACCACGTCGGCCCCGTCGATTTCCCGGTTCGAACCCCAGCCGCCGTCCACCTCGTACTGGGGCCCGTTGTGCCGGCCGAGGGGGCGCTCGTCGACGGGCAGCGGGTGGCCGTCGCTGCGCTGCCAGCGCACGATGTCCTGGCGGCGATAGAAGTCGGGCGGTGGCGCCAGATCCTTGCGCTGCAGGTTGTGCATCGGCCAGCGGATGCCGTCCACGGGCACCAGGCGCAGCCACCGCAGCGCGTTTTCGAAGGCGGGCGCCTCGCCGCCCAGCACGCCGTTGACGACGTCCCACAGGGCGGCCTCCTGCAGGCGGATGTTCGCGTAGGTGCGGTGCCAGCCGTCCAGGAACGTCGCGTACAGGGCCGGGTCCGTTTCGTAGCGCAGCAGCACGAAGAAGGCCTGCATGCCCAGTTCGTCGCCGTCGCCGCTGCCGCGCCGCCCCGGGTACTCGCTTTCGGTCCGCACGTTCTCGTCGTAGTGCTGCTCCTCGATCAGGTAGCGCTTGGCCTCGGCGAACTTCGCGTCACCCGTCATGTACAGGGCCAGGTCCAGGGCCGCCAGCATCTGGACGCTGCGGCGGCCGCCGTCGCCCAGTTGGCCGACCACGCCGTTGACGTAGTCCGGGTCGAACTGGCCGTAGGTCGTTTCGACGCCGTCGGGCTTCAGCAGTTTGTATCCGTGGTCGATCAGGCCGCCCACGATCCCGCGGACGTGCTCGCGGATGCGGGCCTTCTGGTCCGTGTCGGCGCAGACGTCGTAGGCGTGGCCCATCATGAACATGTGGGACGTCACCTCGTCGTTGGAGGTGTCGGATTTCACCCACCACTCGCCGTCGGGGGACGTGAACCATTCGCCGTCGTTCGGGTTGTCGCAGTCGTCCAGGATGCATCCTTCCTTGCGGATGACGCTGCGGGCCACGAACCAGTCCGTACCGGTCAGGGTCCGGAACGACAGCATGCGGTCCAGGGACTTGTCGAAGTGGGCCTTGGCCGCCGGGTCGCCCGTGACCTTCCAGCGGAAGCATTCGGCGAGGACCCAGTAGCACGTCCAGCCGCCGTCGTTGTCCGAGTCGTACGGGATGCTGGTGGACAGGTCGCCGGGCGTGGCGAGGTTGGAATCGGCCACGGCGCCGTCCCGGTCGTGGCGCGTGACGATCCGGTCGATGATGCCGGCCATCTTGGTTTCGACCGTCAGGGTCTGCGTGGTCACGGACCCCAGGCCCCCGGCCGTGGCGAAGTACAGCGGCGCGTCGATCGTGCCGGCGTCGGTCGCGACCCCGCGGACGTCCTCCTCGGGCAGCCAGCGCTCCTGGCCGTACATGTGCCACTCCGGGCCCAGGCCTACGTCCCGCAGCCGGTAGGCGCCGCCCTTCGTCGCCACCAGGAAGCCGCCGTCGGCGGTGCGGGTGGCGGCCGTGGGAAGGTCCAGCGGCACGCGGTCGGCGGCGAAGAGGGGGACGTCCACCAGGGTGAAGAGGCTTTCGGAATACCGCAGGCCCGCGAGGCCCTCGTCACCCACTGCGGCGACATCCAGTTGGAGCGGGAAGGTTACGCCGATCACCAGGGCGCGGACCGGCCCCGTGGTGGACAGCGCGATGGCGGGTGTGGGGAGCGGGTCGGGATAGGTCGGGGGATTCGCGAACAGGTAGGGGTCGATCGCGGCCACGATCGCCTGGTGAGTCTGCGCCGGCATGTCCCACATCGCGACGAAGACCGTGTCGGCCGTTTCCGCGAGGGCCGTCACGTTCGACCACGGGGTCCAGGCGATCGTGGCCGCCCACGTGCCGGGGTCCACCGACGTCAGGATGCCGACGTGGGGGCCGGCGGCCCGCAGGAAGATGCGGTTCCTTCCCGGATCGACGGCGACCAGGTCCCCTGTATCCACCGGAGGCGTGGGCAGTTCGTGTGCGACCAGACTGTCGCCGTCGCGCGTGTACAGGCGCTGCGGGCCCGCCAGCAGGATCCCGTCGGGCAGGAAGGCCGCGCCGACGAGGTCCCGATCGGCTTCCGGGATCGTCAGGACGTGCAGGGCGCCACCGGCGTCGTGCGTGACCAGGCCCCGGGGCGTCACCTGGGTCGGCGTGTCGTAGGTGCCCGCAAGGCCGGCCGGAGGCAGCAGCACCGCAATCAGCGCGCCGATCCCCGGTTCCACCTCGTTCCACGTGTGGTTGATTTCCTGCACGAAGGGACGATCCACCAGCGGGTTCGCGAACGGCGGGGGCGCGTACGGGATGTCCCGCAGCGGCGCCGGGACGTCGTCGATGGCGTCGGTGGAATCCTCCACGGCGTCGGGCGGGACGATCGTGTCCCCGGGCACGTCCGGCTGCGTCACGTCGGCATCCACCCCCGGATTGTCCGTCCCCGGGTCGGTCCCGACGTCGGACCCACTGCTTCCGCCGCAGCCAATCGCAAGGGCCGCCATGACCACCCACATCCACCGCATCGCCGTCCTCCTCACCGCCGCCAGGGGATGTTCTACCTGAAAAATGGGGACAGACACCAATTTCCGCGGAAATCGGTGTCTGTCCCCATTTTTCGTCCCCATCTTCTGAACGACCTCAAGCCCCCGTCGGGCAACGTCTTTGACACCAGGTTCGTGGGCCTTGGAGCCCGCACGCGCTTCCGACTTGACAACCGATACCGTCCAAGAGTAGATTTCCCCGCGTTTCTTTGAGCCGGGCCCATAGCTCAGCCGGTAGAGCAGCGGCCTTTTAAGCCGTTGGTCGCGAGTTCGAATCTCGCTGGGCTCATTGATTCATTGCTTGACCCCATCGTCTAGCCAGGTCAAGGACACGGGCCTTTCACGCCCGCGACACGGGTTCGAATCCCGTTGGGGTCGCTAGTTAACTTCCCGATTTCATTGATACCTGTTCCAGGGCCTCCTCCCCGTTGCCACGCCGTTGCCACGGCGGGGCGTCCAGCACCAGAATTCGCTCGCTGGCCCCGGCGCTCGCTAGGTGGGCGTACCGCATGGTCATCTGGATGCTCTGGTGGCCCATCCACGCCTGGATCTGCGGAATCGGAACCCCGGCGACGGCCAGTTGCGACGCGAAACTGTGGCGGAGGTCGTGCCACCGGACTTTCCGCAACCCCGCACTCCGGCTGGCGCTCCACAGCCTTTCGTGAAGCTGGTAGACGGACATGTACGAGCCGTCGGGGTTGCAGAAGACCAGTTTCCCCTTCAGGTGCTTCATCGCCTTCAGCGCCGCTTCGAGGGTCCGGGTCAGAGGCACCCGGCGCTCGCGGCCTCCCTTCGTGGGTCCGACCCGCCCGCGTGTGCGAGCACGCCGGAACACGACCTTGTGGCTGACGAAGTCGATGTCGCCCCACTCGATGGCGAGTTGCTCCCCGGCGCGCGCCCCGGTGTGGACTGCGAAGAGCAGCAGCGCCAGTTCCTCCGGTGTCCGGGCGGCCTTGTACAACTGCTCCGCCTCCTCGGCGGTGTAGTGGTCCCACGTCGGGTCCGGGGCCTTGATCTTCTGCAGGGGCGGCATGGCGGGCAACTTGCCCCAGTCCACCGCTGTCTGCAGGATCTTCCGGAGCGTTCCCCGGACGTTCTTGCAGGTCTTCGGGGACAGGTTCCGCTGCTTCAACTTCGCGAACAGGCCGTCCACGACCTGGCCGCGCACCTGGTCCAATGGAACGTTTCCCAGGTGCGGCATCAGATACAGCCGCAGGTGCGCCTCCTTCTCGACCTTGGTGGAAAAGCGGTTCCCCGCCGCATCGGGGTAGACCGGCCACCACTCGTCCTCCACGAACTTCCGGAACGTCGGCACCTCCTTTCTTTCCGGCGGGGGGTTCAGGATCCGCAGGATGCGGTTGCGCTCTGCGGTTTCCGCCTCCGCCTTGGTGTTGACCATCGGTGTACCGAAGATGCGGACCCTGCAACCATCCGGCTGGATGACCACCTTCCGGTACCTCCATTGACCTTTTCCGTCGCGTCGCACGGCCATCAGGCACCTTCCTTGGCAGGTGCAACGCGGCCTTGCATCAGGGTTTCTAGCACGGCCTGCCTGGAGAATCGCAGGATCTTGCCCAGGCGTAGGCAGGGCAGCGAACCGCTCCTGGCCGCCTCGTACACCGTCTTCCGGTCGAGGCGGAGGAGTCCGGCGACTTCATCCGCCGTCAGGATTTCTTCGTCGTATTGACGGACAGCCAGGTCCGCTCGACCTGGCAGGGGTTGCCCCGCGTCCCGGTTGGCCGTGGTCGTCGCCACGGTCGCCTTCGTGCGGGCATTCAAGAACCTCGAATCCATGAACCGTCACTCCATTGCGTTACGACGGCCCTTCGCAAACCCAGCGAGTGGCACGCGCGGAAAGGGTGACCATCAACCCGAGAAATCCGATGCATGGAATCGGGCGGAACAGCGGGGGGATTCCTTGTTCGACCTTCATCTGGGAATCTGGCCGCGCGACTTGTGGACCCCGGCCTCACGGAATACGCTTGCCGACGTTCCTGGATGGAAGGGGTTGGGGATGCCGGGTGGGAACGTCCGAGGCAGGCTGCCGACGGGCGATGAGATTCGCGCGGCCGAGCGCGGGGCATCGAGACAGTTGCTCGAGGAGTTCGGGCTGCGCCTGACGCGGGAAGACTTCGACGCAGCGTACAACGCCGATCTCGCCAAGGGCCACGTCGTGGAAACCTTGCCGTGGCCGATACCGCCGGATGAGACGCAGGAGCAGGCCATCGTCCGGTTCTTCGTCCGAACGCAGATGGATTCGGGGCGAGTGGCGATGCTTGTCGCCGAGCGCGCGATCAAGGACGAACTTGCAAGCCTGCCCGACTGGGTCGAGGTTGCCATCAGGCGCGTGAAGGCCCGTGTCCGCGACAAGTACAACGAAGGGGATATCCGAGGGACCGCCCTGAACCAGCGGACTTCGGTGCTATGGGCTGGCCTGCGGGCTCGGGCGGTTCTTGAACCCGTTCGGGGCCAACTGCAGGCCATCGCCGCCCATGCCCAGGAGCCTGAACCAGGGCAGGAGAAGACCAAGGCCGGACACCCGGCGGGCCGGGATGCATTGGAATACTTCGGGCGCAGGGTGATCGCCGACGTCCTGGATCGTCCGGGCGGCCCCAGACCGCAGGAGTGGGCGAGGGTGGTCGGGCTCCTCTGGGTCGTTTCGGGCGGCTACACGTTTACCGCCGGACTGTCCGACCTAATCGACAGGGCCGTCCGAGTTGCCCGGCAGGACATGAAGCCTTTCGTTGAGCAGCGGGTCGGTGCCGGGCGGGACGAACCGCGTCGACCTGCACTTGACCCGGAATGATCCTGTCGATCGTCCTGATGCCCCTGGAAGGCGATCTGGGCCTCGCCGAGGCATCCGAGTACCCCGGTTCCTGCGCTACCGCGTTTTGGATCGGATTTTTTCATTGCGGTGGCGTGGATGATCGGGACCTCGACGCCTACCTGTCGCACACCCTCCTGAACTCGCAGTCGCTGCATGCCCACCCCCGGTTCCTCGGGAACGCCCCGGCCTCGATGCCCTTCAGCACCTGGGCGAAGGTGTCCAGCATTTCCATACGGGCGGTTTCGTTGCGGGTGACGGGCAGGACGTCCACGGCGGGCTTCTTCGTCTTCAACAGCACCTGGAAAATGGCAGTGGGATCGGCAGGGAGATTCAGGAAGCGGGCGGCGTAGAGGTACGCGGAGGGCTGGAAGTCGTAGGTGAGGCGGGTCTGGTCGAACCGTCGCGCCGCCGTCTTGTGTTCGACGACGATGGTGCGGCCCTGGTGCGCGGCCACCATGTCGATGGCACCCACCAGGGCGATGTCCAGGATCTCGCCGGTGTCAGGGTCCGGCAGATCCACGCGGAAGGGCAGTTCGACGGCCAGCACCTGGTCGGGCATGAACCCGTCCCTGCAGAAGACCTCCATCATGGCGACGCCCTGGTCCCGGACGTCATCGGCGGACTGGCCGTCGTCGAAGTGCAGGGGCAGGTCGTCCCGGAGTTCCACGGACCAGCGGTCGCTGAACGCGGCCTGCACCTCCTCGACGGTGAGGCGGCGTCCGTTCATCTGGGCTTCGTAGAAAGTGGCCAGGGCGGCGTGGACGGCGGTGCCGAACGCCAGGGACACCGCCCGGTGCGTCGGCAGCGTGCCCCGGACGTAGTGGTGGGCGTACTTGGCGGGGCAGATCTGGTAGGACTTCACCTGGGACACGGACACGTGCAGCCCCTCGCGCTCGCGGGGCGGGGGCATGGTGTGCAGGACGTTCATCGTGAATCCTCCTTCAGTTCCTCGATGAGGGTGCTGGCCTCGGCCTTCGACAGGTACTCCGGCTTCTTCTTGAACTGCTTCAGGCAGCGGGCCGCCAACTGGTCCCGGGGAATGTGGCGATCCCGGGCCAGCGACAGCAGGTAGGACAACTGCTTCGAACTGATGCGCCCGCTGGCGCTGGAATTGTCGTTGGCCGGTGCCGTGGACGTGGTGACCTGGGTCTCGAGGATGGGGTCGGCGACGACGATACCCGCGAGCGCCGCCGCCTTCACCAGCGCGTCGAGGGACGCCAGGCGGAAGCGTTCGGCCATCGGGGTGGTGCCGTTGACCTGGGTACCGCCGAAGGCCACGCGGATGCGGTCCTCGACGGTCAGGCGGCCCATGACGACCAGGTCCTTTTCGAAGACCTCGTAGTAGTCGACCTCGAACGTCCAGTGGCCGTGCGTGGCCTCGTCGAGGCGTGCGACGACCCTGGCGGTGTCCAGGGGCGGGTCCGGGGGCACGATGGCGGGGAAAGTACGAACGGTGGCTTCGGCGTGCATGGGAACCTCCTTGGTGGATTTTGGAAACGTCTGCGTTTTATTTTTCGGGGCGTGCGAAGGCGTCGATTTCGGCGGGTACGGTAACGGCGGATGCGATCGTGAATGGGCACGGTCGCTGCAACAGGTTGCTCAACAATGGAGGAATTACAATGAGCAGCTCCGATCAAATGTCCGAGGTGACCGTTGGGGTTCTGGTCCGCGACATCTACGAGCAGGCGTACGGGGAGCCCCCCGACGACGAGTTCGCTGCCGCGACCGTTCAGTACATCCTGGCGGACTCCGGTTCGCGGGGGGAAGACTCGGACGGCCAGTTCACCCAGGTCGTGGTCCAGGCGATTGCCCGCATCGACGCCGGGCAGGACGTGACGGCGGCGGTTCAGCAGGCCGTGAAGGAGGCGAGCCAGCACTAGGACGCCGCTGGGGTCGGGGGCATCCGGCTCCCGGCCCCGACGGTCGAAAGACAGCGGGGCGACCGAGGTGTCGCAGCGCGATGCTACCGTCGGCAGGTGGATGCGGTGGAACGGAGGTCGACATGGCGATGCAGACGGTCTTCACGTGCGAGCAGTGCGGGTACGAGGTGGAGGCCTGGGACGAGGGCAACCCCTACATCCAGGGGCCGGACGGCAAGCGGCACCATTTCTACCACCCCAGCGACAGTGCAGCAGGGGCCGTAGCGGAAATCCTGGGGCGCAAGCCGACGGCGGCCGAGGTCACCAGGATGCTGCGAAACCATTCGGGCAACGAGCCGGAGCACATCTGTTTGGACTGCGGCGTCATCGGCATGATGAACGAGCAGGAGGCCAAGGCGCCCTGTTCGTCGTGCGGCGGCACCAGGGTAACGGAGGCGTACCACCTGGCCGGGAAACCCTGTCCGTCGTGCAAGGCTGGGAAGTTCGATCAGGGTCGGATGGGGGCGATATCGTAGGCATCCTGACGGCTTCTGGAGGGTCCTGGGGGCTCAAAGCCGCGTTGACGGTGGCATCCGCCAAGGGTAGCCTGCACAAACACGTGGTGGCCTTGGGGGCGTCGATGCTGGAGGCATCCTGCATGGATCTTTGACTCTTCGAAGGAGGAAGGATGATGACCGGGAACGTGCAAGGCCGCGTCTGGAAGAAGGGCGAACCGCTGAAGAACGGAGATCTTGTGGCAACCCCTCACGGCCTGGCAATCGTGCGCGAGGATGTTGCCGATCCTCAACCAGGGAAGACAGTGAGGGTCTGGGTGCAGGGTGAAATCGAGTACGAACTTGTACTCGACGTTGAAGTCATAAGCGCCATGCCTTGACTGTGCTCCGTCTCGCGGGAACCGGCGACCTTCACCCGAACGCCACGTCCTCCCGCGCCTGTTCCCGCATGCTGGCGAACCCGCCGCTGGCTACGATGACGTGATCCAGCACCTTGATGTCCAGCGTCCGGGCGGCCTCGATCAGCCGCTGCGTGAACCGCACGTCCTCGGGGCTCGGGGTCGGATCGCCCGACGGGTGGTTGTGCAGGAACACCACGCGGTGGGCGCCCTCCTTCACCAGCAGCGTGAAGACCTGCCGGGGCGTCAGGTTCACCCCGGACTCCCAGCCCCGGGCGATCACCCATTCGCCCACGACGCGGTTCCTGCTGTTCACGGCGATGGCCACGAAGACCTCGACGGGTTCCGAGGCCAGGTGAGCACAACGCGCACGGACGTCACCGGGCGTGGTCAGCGGTGCTCCGGCATCGGGACGATGGATGGCGCGGCGTCCAAGTTCGGTTGCGGCCAGCAGGCGCAGCGCTCGGGTCCTGCTGACGCCGGACACCAGGGACAGTTCGCCAATGCGCCGGGTGGGCAGACTGGACACGGTGCCGATGGAATCGAGCAGGTCCCGGCTGACCGTGCCGGGGGTTCCCAGGACCAGCGACACGAGTTCTGCGTCCGACAGGGACGACGTCCCGAAGGCCGTCACGCGCTCGGCGAGAGCCAGCACCATCGTGGACGGGGAGAAGGACGTTTCCTCTCCCACGGTTTGGATTCGATGCATCACGAACTCCTTGCAAGGGGTTGGGGAAAAGGGGGACGGGACGCACGGCCAAAGGGGGGAAGACCGAACGCCCCGTCCCCGGAACGGCTACTCGTCGGTGACGAGCACCTCGATGACCAGCACCGCCAGGGCCAACAGGACCCCGGGCAGGCTCGGATTCCTGGTCAAGGTTCGCCAGAACGCGGCCATGGACCTCACCTCCTTCCCCTCCACCCACTTGCCACCCGTGGGAAAGGTCGAGGTGCTGTCGCGACGAGGCAGCCCGATGTGGTCAGCGGTTGACGAAAGACGCGACCGCCGCGTTTTTCGCAGTTCAAACGATGAGGCCCTGCCGGAAGTCCACCACCAGTTCCCGGCGGTAGCGGCGTTCCGCCAGGTGGTTGCCGACGGTGGCGACCAGGAAGGATGCCAGCCCGGACGCGCAGTAGATCGTGCTGCGCGCCGTGCAGGGGGCCCGGAACGCTTCGGTGGAGGGGTACAGTTCCGCCTGGTAGATGCGGCAATCCTCCGGGTCCACAGGTCGGATGGCGAGGACCTTTCCGACCTCGGCGCCCATGCGGGCGTCCAGGTACAGGTCCACGCGGCGGCATTTCCTGATGTGCCGCCAGATCGCGATGCGCGCGTCCATGGAGTCCACCGTGCAGATCACGATGCCCGACACCGCCTGCGCCACGAACCGCTCGTTGTGGGCGATGACGTTGCCCCCGAACGCCGCCAGTTGTTCGGCCAGCGCCTCGACCTTCGGTCGTCCCAGGTCGCACACCCGGAACCACTGCGGGCCAAGGTTCTCGACCGACACGGTGTCGAAGTCGTACACCTCGACGGTGCCCACGCCCATCTTCACCAGGGACAAGGTCGTGAACGACCCCACCGCCCCGGCGCCGATGACCGTGACGCGGGCGGCCTGCAACTTCTCCCAGGGCAGGATGTCCCGCTGCCGCACGAATCCGGCCTCGGGCAGCGCCACGCCCTCGCGGACACCAATGGGGTCGGGGAACTTCAACACGGCTTCACGCATGCCGTCCATTCGCCACCTCCCCCGTCTCGCTGCCCGTGTCCACGAACGGGTCGATGAAGGCGTCGCCATCCATCGCCCGCATGTACTCGTCCACGGACATCTCGCCCCGGTACACGGCGGCCTCCATCTCGTCGATGTCCATCATCGCGAAGGGTCGTCGTTGGCGCGCCCCGAACAGGTCGTTGCCGGGGGTTCCGGTCAGCACGCTTCCCGGCAGGCCCATGCCCAGCGTCGAGAAAGAATGGACCTCGGTGACCTTCGCCATGAACTCCGCCCGGCACGGCTCTTCCAGGCCCAGGTCGGGGACCCGCAGCTTCACCGGCACGTCGTCGATCACGAACCGGATGGGCTTGAACACGTCGATGCGGGCCTTGACGTCGCCCTTGTGGTTCACGACCAGCGACACGATGTACGGATCGCCGCCCAGGCCCTCGATGCACTTGTCGTCGGTGGACGACCAGAACACGGCCATCTCGGCGTGGCTGTGGATCCAGGCCCGCAACTGGCCCTCGATACCGGCGGCCCCCAGGTCGAACAACAGCCGGGCGATGTCCGCCTGATCCATGTCGGTGCTGGCCGCCGTGCAGGTCTGCCGCATCAGGAAGACGTCGGTGATGACCGGGCCGCCATCGCCGTCCTCGACGAGGCCCAGCATGCTGACCTCGCCCTTGGCCATCCGGGTCCAGGCCCACAGTTTCTCGTGGGCCGCCAGGTCGAGCCAGACCTGGGTGATCGGGCTGGAATACTTCATGGTGCCTCCTGCGCCGCCGGGGCCTCGGCCTCGGGCACGTCGTCGTCCTTTTCTTCCTGGGGATGGTGACGGCATTCATTCAGCGGGCATTCGTCGCAGCGATCCCCGTCATGACTGTCATGGCATTCCGAGATGTCGCCCGCGTACGAACAGGAACTGCTGCATTCCGTGCACGTCCACGGCGTGCCTTCGTGCTCTTCGCGGCATTGCTGGATTGCGGTGTCCCTGTAGCCGCAATCCCCGCAGTCGATGCACTCCTGCCGGTCGTGGTTTTCCCAGCAGCGGTGCTCGCACCCATCCCGGTAGGGGCAGTCGCTGTCCGAGCAGACCACGCAGTCGTGGCTGGAACTGTTGTCGAAGCAGGACTCGTGCTTGTCGTCGTCGTCCTCGTAGTCAGGATTCCAGCGCATCAGGTCCACGTAACCGTTGCCGTGGTTGTAGGACCGCAGGAACTCCAGGACCGTGCCGATCGCGCCGACCACGTCACCGGCGCCCATGGTCTTGGCGATGATCGGGGCCATGTTGCCCAGGCAAGGGGTGCCGCCCGACGCAACATGCGGGTGGGTGTACCCGTCCACCTTCGGCGCTCCGGGCATCCCGGTGATGCGCACGGAACTTTCGGCCAGGTTCAGTTCGATGCGGAACGGACCCAGCCGGTACTGGAAGTCGTCGTAGTCGATCGCGGCCACGCCCGTTTCGAAGTCCACCTGGCCGTCGTTGCAGTGCAGGTTGTGGATGGCGCCGACGCCCAGCATCTTCACCATCTCGCCGTGCTCCTCGACGGCGCGGCGACGGTGCTGCATGCGTGTGGCGTCCTGGAAGCCGGACAGGGCCTCCCGCAGACGTTCGTTGCGGGTGACCAGACCCATGATTTCCCAGGTCTTCTCGTCGATGTTCCGGTCGTTCCTGGCGATCTCCTCCCGCCAGATGCGGGTGGAACGGTCGAGGACATCCAGTTTCATCCGCACGTATGCATCGGCCTCGGCGCCCCAGTTGTGGGTGCGGATGTTCTGGGCGTATCCCGCACCCGGTTTCCTTGGACACGGAACTGGGGTAATTGCCCCAGAGGAGGACCAGGGAGATGGGAGCTGTGGAAAGGGACGAGCGAAGCGAGGACCGGAGTATTGGGCCGGGGGCCCCGGAAGGAG
>CAINDP010000126.1 GCA_903847405.1 uncultured Myxococcales bacterium
ACCCCATCCCGGCAGGGTCAGCGCCAGTCGGAACACGTCGTTGCGGTGCTTCCCGATGTCGTCCTCATCCACGCTGTCGCCGTCCGTCTTGCGCTGTTGCAGATCCAGCCACGCTCTGGCCTTCAGCGGGATCAGACCAGCCACGCCGACCATGGGAGTTCCATCCGCGTCGTACCGGGTGGCCTGGACCAGGTCGTAGTAGCCTTCGTCCATCAGGATCGCGGAAAGGCTGGCGACCGCTTCCTCGACGGCAACCGGCGCGACCTCTTGCCCCGGGTCCAGTTCCAGGCCCGCCGGAGCACGGGAGAACAGTTCGAGCATGAACGGGAATCCCGGCTCCCTGGGCTTCAAGAACCGATAGAACTCCCGCCTGCCGGTCTCCTGCCTCTGCCGGACCTCGTAGCGGCCGGCCTGCACGAACTCGCGGAAGCGTCCGATGAATGCGGGGTCGATGGCCTCGATGACCAGCACGATGTCCAGATCCTTCGTCTTCCGGAACGGCAGCCCGTTTCGCGACATCCAGGCGTCGCACGCGGCTCCGCCGATGATGACGAATGCCGGTTCGAACCCCCGGAAGTGCTCCCGGAACCGCTCCAGGCCCGCTACCATTCGATTCCCTCCAGCAGGGCCGCCAGTTCCTTCCGCACGCGCTCGTCCGCCGTGTCCCGCAGCGACAGGTACAGGGACAGCCGGTCCACGCAGTTCCCGTTGGCAAGCCTCGCCGGGTCATAGGTCCAGAACTCGACCGCCGCCTCCGCGTCGTCCGGCCCGTCGTCCACGTCCAATTCGCCCCGGTCCGTGCCGCCCCGAACCCGGTTGCGCCACAGGGCAAACGTCGGGACCCTGTCGTCGGCAATCGAGGTGTAGCGCTCCAGGGCAGTCAGACCGGCGACCACCTTCCCCCATCCCCCCGGCACCAGTCGGCGAATCCAGTGCCGGGCGCGGACCGGCGTACCCAGGCTCGGGAGCGCCTTTTCCCACAGGTTCCTTCCGGCGGCCGTGAAGGTCATCCGGCGCGTCTTACCCTCCCGGACGACCTCGCAAAGCCCCTTCGCCGCCAGCTCGTCGGCGACCTTGGTCAAGGTCATGGCCGAGTACCCGAACTCCGTCGCGATTTCATTCAAGGGGCGGTGTTCCACGACCTTCCCCAGCAGGTGGCCCAGCAGGATCGCCTGGGCCGGGGCGGTCAGGACGCCAGGATGCTCGCGAATTGCCCGTGGTTCGCGCTCGCGGAGGTCGACGGCCAGGAACGGCAGGAACATCTGCCGTCCCGGGACGATGAACGGCACGCCCTGGCGCACCAGGCGATTGCGCACGTGGGCCTGGAGCCGCGGCAGCACCAGGGCGACTTCTCCCTGTACCGCGGCGCGCAGCAGGTCCACGTGCTTCGTGAACTCGGTGGGCGTGGCGTGGTCTTGCCCGTCATGTGCCATCGCCAGGACGAAGCTGCGCCCGAACAGGGTGGCCCGGACCAGCCGGTACGCGGAGCGGAGGAACAAAGGCAGCGCGGCAGCGTCACCGGGGTCCATTTCCCCCAGGGCAGGGGCCTGGCCCGTAATCTGCTGCAGGTACCTGGCCAGTTCTGTTGACGTCTTCATTGTGCGCAACGCTAAACCTTGGACGCATTCTAAACAAATTAGGTTTATCGTGCAATCCTGCCGGCCCTACGCTGCTTGTCGTTCACACTGAAAGTGGCGACACTGTCCGCATCATCAGCGCTCGTCGGGCAACCAGACGAGAGGTGAAGACCTATGGCGAAGAACAGCAGTTCCAGTGAACCCGACATGCGACCCGAGTACGACTTCGCGGGTGGCGTCCGCGGCAAGTATGCTGCCCGGTGCGCCGAAGGCGCCAACATCGTCGTCATCGATCCCGACCTGGCAGAGATCTTCCCCGATGCCAAGTCCGTGAATGCAGCCCTCCGCCTCCTCGCCGAACTGGCCAGGAAGCAGGTACGTAAGACCCCCAGGCGCGTGCCACCGAAGTAGGAAACTGCCGAACTCCCGCTCCATCCTGCGGGAAGGTCCCTACCGGATCTTCTTCTACCTCAACGAGGGCAGCGAGCCGGCGCACGTCCACGTCCAGGAAGGCAAGAAGTCCGCCAAATTCTGGCTCGAACCGCTTGCCCTTGCGTCGTCGAAGCACTTTCCCGCCCACCAACTTGCCGAATTGACTAGAATCGTCTCGCGGAACCGGGAACGGTTCCTGGAGGTTTGGAATGAGCGCTTCCCCCGAATTCATTGAGGCCCTTGCCGATGCGGTCGAGGTCACCGACACCCAACTGATCGTCGATCTGATCGACGGTCGGCGCGTCCTGGTGCCTTTGGCATGGTTCCCGACTCTCCTCAACGCCACTCCTCAACAGCGCTCCCATTGGGAACTGATCGGCGATGGCGAAGGCATCCACTGGCCCGACATCGACGCTGACATCAGCGTGATCGGCCTGCTCCTCGGGCTCCGTGAGAACGCCGCCGCAGCATGACGCCCCACGATCCTTCCGTTCCCTATCGTCGATGAGCGGTCAACCCGAACCTACTTCTGAACATCCAAACCGGGGGTTCGCACCCGCACGGGGTCGGACGCCAGGAATTCCCGGGCGCGGCCCAGCAGGTCGTCCAGGTCGCGGGCGCCGCGGCCGATACTGGACAGGGTGTGGCTGAACAGGAAGTTGGCGGCGTAGTAAGGCGCCCAGTCCTTGATGCGATAGAAGCCCTGGCGCGGGCCGTAGTCCTCCAGCACGTAGGCGCAGAAGCGTTCCCAGACCTCCAGGGCCGGCGGCGGGTCGTAGGGGCGCCCCCAGGCGGCGAAGACCCAGGGCTGGATGGCGGCCATGCGCCCCAGCATCAGGCCCGCGACCCGCGTCCACCGGGACGGATGCGCCTGGACGGTCCGGACGTCCCGAAGGTCGCCGCTGGCCAGGATCGGCAGGCGGGTCCCCGCGGCGATGGCGTCGTACAGGTCGTGGCGGGGCTTCCCCCTCCATTTTTCGTGGGCAAAGCGCGGGTGCAGCGTGATCAGGTCCACGCCCAGGTCCTCGAACAGGCGCAGGCGGTCGGACAGTCGTTCCTCCCACCCGTCGCCCGCGTCCCCCAGCCGGATCTTGACGCTCAGCAGGCCGGGGAAGGCGTCGCGCACGGTCGCGACGATGCGCGCCAGGCGTTCGCGGTCCGAAAACAGGCTGCTGCCCGCGCCGGCCTGGCGGGCCAGGGGCGCGGGGCAGGCGCAGTTGAGGTCGATGCCCACGGGTTCCAGCGGCATCAGGCGACGGACGACCGGTTCGGCCTGCGCCGGGTCGCCCACCAGCACCTGGTACAGCACCGGACCTTCGTGCGGGCGGCGCAGTACGGCGGGCGAGGGGATCGCCTGCTGGGACAGCAGCCACCGCGCCGGCAGCATCTCGGTGAAGAAGCCCCCGCACCCGCCGAAGTCGGACACCAGGCGGCGGAACGGGGCGTGCGTGATCCCGGCCATCGGCGCGCAGAACAGCGCGGGGTCGAAGCGGACGCCGCGGACCACGAGGGGGGGCGGCGGCACCCACGGATGCGCGTCACCGCTCGGGGAGGTCGGCTGCGTGGCGGGCTGGAGGGTATCGTCTTCCAAACAGGCTCCTGCGAGCCCGACGGTAGCGGCACCGGCGATCGGGGTCAAGCGGGGACCCACCGCCCCCTACGGCGCGACCCTGGCCGCTCCCCCGCCGACCAGCGCGTCCCGCAACTGCTCCATCGAGTAGGGCTTGGGCAGCACCGCGTCAAAGCCGTGGCCGCGGAATCCGGCCATCAGGGCGTCTTCCGCGTAGCCGCTGGACGCGATCAGGCGGACGTCCGGGTCGACACGCCGCAGTTCGTCGGCGGCCCAGGCGCCTCCGGGACCGCCGGGCACCGTCAGGTCCAGCACGATGGCCGTGAAAGGACGGCCGGCGGCGCGGGCCTCCATGTGGCATCGCACGGCCTCCGCTCCGTCACGGCAGGTTTCGACGTCGCAGCCCAGCGCGGCCAGCATGTCCGTGGCGACCTGGCGGACCGCGGGCTCGTCGTCCATGACCAGGACGCGCCGGAACGCCGGCCTCGCGGAGGGCGTCGGGATTCGCCTGGGGGCGGGGTCTCCCAGGGCCCGGGGCAGGTCCACGCGGAACGCGGCGCCGGATCCGGGACGGGATTCCACTGCGATGACGCCGCCATGGCGCTGGACGATCGATTCGGCGATCGCCAGTCCCAGGCCGGTGCCGGTGGGACGGGTCGTGAAGAACGGATCGAAGATCCGGGGCTGCAGTTCCGGCGGGATGCCCGGACCGTCATCGCTGACGACCAGTCGCACGCGATCCACGTCGTCCAGCCGACCGGACGCCTCGCCGGCGGGACGGGTGCCCGCGGGCAGGTTGACCCCCGCGACCCGGACGGTGCCGCCATCGGGCGACGCCTGCATCGCGTTCAGGACCAGGTTCTGCACGACGCGGCTCAACTGGTCCGGGTCGGCATCGGCGCTCCACAGGTCGTCCGGCAGCGATACGTCCAGCCGGACCCGCGAGCCGGAGGACACGAACGCGGCGGATTCCCGGACGACCGCCGCCAGCGACGTCGGCCGCCGGATGGGCGCGCCTCCGCGCGAAAAGGTCAGCAGTTGGCGGGTCAACTGGATGGCCCGCTGGCACGCTTCCGTGGCTGCAGCCAGGCGGCGCGCCGGCTGGGAACCGGCGGGAGCCTCCGCCAGCGACAGTTCGACGTACCCTGCGACGGCGGTCAGCAGGTTGTTGAAGTCATGGGCGATTCCCCCCGCCAGGACGCCGACGGTGTCCAGGCGATGGGTTTTCAGCAACTCGATCATGGGCCGCTGGTCCTGGGCGACGAGGGCCAGTCCGACCTCCTCGCCCTCGCGGTCGCGCACGGCCGCCCCGCCGATCAGCACGGGAACCTGGCTGCCATCCCGGGTGCGCAGCGCGATTTCGACGGCGATCACGGGCCCGGGGGCGGCGCGCACCTGGCCCAGAACGCTGTCCAGCGCGGCGGGATCCACGGCCAGTTCGCCCAGCCGCCGTCCCCGGAGTTCCAGGGGCGCATGGCCCAGCAGCGTGGTCGAGCGGGCGTTGGCCAGGATGATCCGACCCTCGCCATCGACCAGCAGGAAGAGGTCCTGGATTCCCGACAGCAGCGCGTCCACCGCCACCGAAGGGGTCAGTTCCATCAGCCGGTACCGCAGGACCGCGATCCCGTAGCCCGCGGCCCACAGCAGCGCGTAGATGTGGGGCATGCGGGGCAGGGTCGGCTGCTCCCAGATCGCATTGAAGGCCATGAACGCGGTGTCCAGCAGGACGACCAGCGCGCCCGTCGCGAACACCCACAGGGCCTGGCCCCGCTCGCGCCGTGTGCGGGCGGTCCGCCACCACCAGCCCTGGGTCGCGACCGTCGTGACCAGGTACCCGACGATCATCACGGGCAGCCACCGGATGCCGCTGAGGTCCCACGCCCATCCCAGCGAGGTCCGGATCATCGCGTCCGGGGTGTTGGTCGGGTCCAGCAGCAGGAAAGGCACCGCGACGACGGCCGGGAGGTAGGGCGCGAAGGTCCAACCCCACTTCGCGGGGAGCCGGTGCGCCAGGGCCAGCGAAAAGTGCAGTTGCAGCGGCAGCACGACCGCCCACGTCAGCATCGCGATCTGGCTCCAGGCGTGGGCGGTGACCGCGTCGCGCGAGTCGATCAGCGCGGCCTGGGCCAGGCTGTGTACCGCCAGCAGCAGGGCCAGGGCCGAAAAACGATACGCGTGGACGTTTCCTCGCCCCTGGGCCAGGCCGAAACTGGCCATGACGACGAACAGAGCCATCGCGATGACGGACAGAATGGCCAGCGGCAGCAAGGTCGGGTCCGGCGTTTGGGTACCGGGACGTTAGACGCCGTGGAGGCGGATGTCAACGGCGCCGACGGGGTCCGATCCGCGCGGGTTTTCGCCGGTCATCCATCCCGCTCACCCGAACGCCGGAAGGATGCCCAGGGCCTGCCCGTGGCGGGCCAGCGCAGCCACCGTGGTCCGGATCTGGTCGTGCGTGTGGTGGGCGTTCACGATGAAGCGGATCCGGCCCTCGTTGACCCCGACCGCGGGGTACACGACCGGCACCGAAAAGATCCCCTCCAGGTGCAGGTGCGCGCACAGCCGGTACAGCTTTTCCAGGTCCGGCACGTACACCGGGACGACGGGGCTCTGGCTGGTCCCCAGGTCGAACCCTTCGGCCACCAGCAGTTCGCGCATCAGGCGGTTGTTGTCGTGCAGGGTCCGGGCGTGGACCGGGTTGTGCTCGATTTCGTCCAGCGCCGCCAGGATCGTCGCGGCGTCCGCCGGGGGCAGGCAGGCCTGGAAGATGTACGGGGTCGAGGTGGCCTGCAGCAGCGTGCAGTACTTTTCGTCGGCAGCCAGGAAGCCGCCGATGGACGCGGTGGACTTGGAAAAGGTGGACATGATGAAGTCCACCTGGTCGGTCACCCCCTGCTCCCGGCACCAGCCGCCCCCGTTTTCGCCATAGAACCCGAAGGTGTGGGCCTCGTCCACGTACAGGAAGAACGGGCGCTCCTTCTTCAAGGCCGCGATTTCCTTCAGGGGCGCCAGGTCGCCGCTCATCGAGTACGCGCTTTCGACGATGACGAAGACGTTTTCGTGCATGGGCCCGTACCGGTCCAGCTTCTCGGCCAGATCCTTGACGTCGTTGTGCTGGAACGCCAGCCACTTCTTCCCGGACAGGCGCGCGCCGTCGAACATGCTGGCGTGGGCCTCGCGGTCCAGCAGCAGCAGGTCCTTCGGGCCTGGCAGCGCCGACAGGGCGCCCAGGTTGGCGGCATACCCCGTCGAAAACAGGATCGCCTTGGGCTTGCCCACCAGGGCCGCGACCCGCCGGGCGACCTGGTCGTGCAGGGCGCTCAAACCTCCGGAAGGCGCCGAGGTCCCGCACCCCGTCCCGAAGCGCGCCGCGGCCTCCCGGGACCGCTCGATGACGGCCGGGTGGCGGTTCAGGCCCAGGTACAGG
>CAINDP010000127.1 GCA_903847405.1 uncultured Myxococcales bacterium
GGCGTCCCTCACTCCCGCGCGATCTTCGACGTGAATCCGGTGCCACAGCGTGTCCGCGTCGGTGATGCACTCGGCCGCATACACGCCCGCCAGGTCCCAGAGGGCCTCGCCCACGGACAGGAACTGGACCGTTCCGTCCGGGGCGACCTGCATCCGGAACATCGCCGAGGCGACCTCGTGCGCCCCCCCGGCCTGCCCCGCGTGCTCGGCATCGCCTGCGGGCGCCGCGCCCCCACGCTCCGAAGTATCGGCCACGGCATCCCTCCCGGCTGGACCGCGGGAATCGCGGGTTCAAGATCGCTGCGTTCGAACGGTGGAAGGATCGTTTTACGCCCAAGGCACCGGGCGCGTCAATGAAACCGGCCGGCTTGCAGGCCCGCTCCCGCCCTGCCATCATCGCCCGGTCATTGCGGGAGCCAACCGTGAGCGAGATCGCGCTGCATTCCCTGCCGAATACCCAGGCACGCGCCCTGGCAGCATCGGGCGCGCCGGTGTTCCTGTTCGTGAATCCGGTGGAATATCACGGACCCCACCTGTCGCTGGACAACGACGCGCTGATCAGCCGCGGCCTGGCCGCTGACATCCACGCCCGCCTGGCCGCGGTCCATCCCGACTGGCCCTACCTGACGGCCGGCGAACTGGGCATGGGCAGCGGCGCCGTGCCGGGACCGGGATCCCGAAGGACACCCTACCCGCGGCTGCGGGACCAGGTGGTGGACGCGTGCCGATCGCTGGCGACGCTGGGGGCGCGCCGGGTCATCCTGATGACCTTCCATGGCGACCCCATGCACAACCTGGCGCTGCAGGCGGGCGCGGACTGGCTGGCGGGACAGGGCATCCCGGCCCTCGTGCCGATGCACCTGCTGATCCGCGAACTGATGGGCCTGACGGCGGATGGAGGCAGGCTGGCCCCGCTGCTGGACGCGGTCCCGGACGCGGCCGACCGCCAGGCCCTGGCGGGAAGCCTGCAGACCGACATCCACGCGGGGTTCGGGGAAACGTCCCTGACGCTCCACTATGCCCCGGAAACCGTCTCCCCCGACTATCGCAACGTGCCGCCCTGCCCCGCCTGGCGGTCGCACCCAGCGGTCGCGCTGCTGGCCAACGCGGCCCGCCTTGCCGGGGTCCGCGATTTCGCCGCGGAGGCGGCCTACGCGGCCATGGGCCTGGGATGGCTGGCGCTGCGGCCCTTCCCCGGCTACACGGGACGCCCGTCCCTGGCCCGGGCCGAGGTCGGCGCGATCCTGTCGGGACTGATCGTCGACACGTTCGCCCAGGCGACCCTGGACGTGTTCGATCGCGGCGCCCCGGCGCCCCGCCCGGCCCTCGCCTGGCTGGAAACGCTGACGGTCGGAGGCCGCGCCTACTAGCAGTGGTTGGTGCCCCCGGGGATCGCGGCCGCCCCGCCAGAGGTTCCTGCACACTCGCCGAGGACGCCCGATGTCGTGGTACCGGACCCTGGAACGAAGGACGATCGACCGGCTGTCGCTGGCGCTTCCCGACGGGGGGCCGCGGAATCGCCCCCTGACCCGCCGGGAGCGGCTGGGGCTGCTGGCCACCATCGGGGTCGCGCTGGCGCTGATGGCCTACCTCTTCGCCGTGACCCGGCTGCAACTGGCCACGGGGGAAAGCGACTTTTCGTTCGCGTTCTGGGGCAGTTTCAGCGCGTGCTACGGACAGCCCATCGGGTCCCTCGGACACTGCCGGACGGACCTCCTGTTCGGGTTCCTGGTCATTCCCCTGCCGACGGCGGTGTTCAGCCTCCTGTTGCCGTTCAACCTTTCGTCCACGGACATGCTGGTGTACTTCAAGGCCCTGTTCGCGGGCATCGTCCTGGCGGCATCGGTTCCCATGTACCTGACGGCCGTCCTGTGGGGATTGCGCGCCCTTCCGGCCTTCCTCCTGGTGACCGCCTTCCTCCTGAACCCCGTGCTGCTGCTGAACCTGGACCAGTCGCCCGGGAACGTCGGGATGCTCGCGCTGGGACTCCTGGCGCTGATGCACGCCCGCCGCAACTGGAAGGGATGCGCCGGGGCGGCGGCGATGCTGTGCCTGGCACACCCTGCGGGCTTCCTGCTGGCGGGATCGTTCGCCGTCCTCCTGATGCCGACGGAGGGCGAGGGTCGTCGCTGGCGCAACCGGATCCTCCTGGGCATCGTCGCCTTCGTGGCCTATCTGGGCGCCGCCAGCCTGCTGACGACGCACCTGGGCCTCGGGAAATACATGGTGCAGCAGTCGACCATCACGCTGCGATCGATCGTCGCGGCCTTCCTGTCCGGGTCGATCCCGTTGCAACTCCTGTCGCACTGGGGCCGGTTCCTGGCGGGCTTCGGGATGAGCATCGCCTCCCTGACGTTCCTCCCGCTCCTCGCGGGACGGGGCCTCCTGCTGATGGTCTTGCCGCTGCTGTACGGCCTGTTCCGGGACGCGGGCGTCCTGCGGTCCTCGTTCGCGACGGACCTGGGGGCCTTCTTCCTGCTGTCCGTCATCGGAATCCGCTGGGCGCAGGACCGTTTCGCCCCCCGCCGGTTCGCGTTGGCGGCGGCTTCCCTGGCGCTCGTCGTGGCCGTCCTGGGCGAGGTGGCGCCGCTGCCCCCCTGGATCAACGGGCGCCCCACCCTGTTCCAGCGGTACGGCATCCCCTTCGTCACGCACCTGTCGAACCCGGTGCTGGACGAGGTGCGCGCCCTGGTGACGGGCTCGCCGGTTCCCCTTCGGGTCATGGCGGAACTGGACCTGGTCCCGCAGTTCGTCGGGGATGGACGGGTCATCGGGGTGTTCGGGGTGGATGTCCTGGACGATTCCTACGACCTCGTCGTGTTGCGGGACGCGGATCAACCCCACGCCACGGTCCCGATCGACCGCCTGGACGCCGCGGCGACCTGCGTACGCCCGGACGGAACCCCCGATCGCTGTCCCTCGGTGCCGGCCGACTACGCCGCGTCGTTGAGCCGGCTGCAGGCCGACCCGGCATGGGTCCCCGTGCTCCGGGAACGCGGGATCGCTGTGTGGAAGCCGCGGGAACCGTTCTGATAGAATGCGCCGAACCGAGGAAGTCCCATGGGACAGCAACTCCCCCCGAGCGCGAAGGCGGCCGAGGAGGCCGTCGAGTACGCGGCCCGCTTCCGCGAATGGAACCGCAGCGAACTTCTGCGCGTCGTCCACCGGGGAAACCTGAAGGCCTCGTCCCGTCGCTCGGGCCTGGACGTCTACCTGCCGGTCCCGGAAGCCACGGAATCCCCGACTCCTGCCCCGCATCCTGCCTCCGACCACCTGGGGCCGGCCTGGGCGCGCGGCGCACCCTGGGCATCCCGCGCCATCCTGTGCGGCGGGGAACCGACCCGACGGGAGGATCTTCCGGCGGTCCTGGCCTGGCTGCGACACCAGGGGTTCATGGAGGTCGTTCTTCGGACGGGCGTGGAAGCCCTCGGATCGCCGGGCGTCCTGGAGATCCTGGAGCCCTTCCGCGACCTGCTGCTGCTGGACGTCGCCCTGACCGGGGGCACGGACGGGACCGGGGACTGGAACGACGTCGATTTTTCCGGGGACGACGCGACCCGGCAGTCGGCCCTGCTCGAAATCCTTCGCCTGGGGTTCCGTTTCCGCCTGCGATTGGTGGCGACCCGGAGGACGCTCCGACGGGCCCCGGTCGTCGTGGAGGCGCTGACGGCGCTGCTGCAGGGCCGGCCTGCCCACCTCCGGATCGAGTTCCCGTCCCCCTTCCCGTCCTGGCCCTGGCCGGACGCCCTGTGCGGCCTGGGGGAAATCCGGCAGGCCCTCCCCGGCCTGCTCGGGACGTGCCGCCGGCATGGCCTGTTCGCCACGATCCACGCGGAACGGGGCCTTCCGCCCTGCGCGCTGCCCGGGGACCTGCGGCACCTGGAAGCGTCCTGGATCCAGGGGCCGATCCGGCCGCCGATGCTGCCCCATGGGTTCGGCGCGCCCTGCGCGGGATGCGCGATGCGGCCCCGTTGCCCGGGGGTGTCCCGGGCCCTGCTGGAGGCCGTCGGCGACGCCGATATGGCGCCGTTCCCGGCCGCCCACGGCGACGGGGATACTGGACCGTCCCCTTCGCCCCCCCCGGAGGCCGCCTGGAAGGCCCGCGTGCGCCGGATCCTGGGGGACGGAGCCCGGTCGGTGAGACTGGCCGACATCGTCGCACCGGAGTTCCTCCCGCCCCGGGCGTGCATCCGGCCCTGGACCCGGATGGAATACTCGTGGCGCGGGTACGCCCCCTGCGACTACCCCGACCAGACCGTGGCGTCGGCGGACCTTGACCTGGCGACCCTCTGGAACGACGACCGGATGCGCGAGTTCCGGCGAGCCGTCGCGGCCCCCGGTCATCCCTCGACCTGCCGGCCGACCTGCCCGGACCTCCTGTGCCGCAGCAACCTTCCGTCGCTCTTCACGTTCTTTGCGGGCCCACCGGCGTTCCTTCAGCACCAGTTCCAGGTCCTGGAGGCGATCCTGGACGGCGCCGACATCGTCCCCGGCGGTCCTCTGGAACTGGTGATCGTACCCACGACCCGCTGCAACTTCCGGTGCGTCATGTGCGACCGGGAGCGCACCGTGGAGGGGATCGAGGATCCGCCCGCGTCCTTCTACGACGGGATCCGGCCCTTCCTGGAAACCCTCCAGAAGATCGAGATCACGGGAGGCGAGGCCCTGGTGTCCGAGGGATTCTGGTCGTTCCTCGACACGCTGGACCGGGACCGCCTGCCCCAGTTGTCCTTTTCGCTGGTGACGAACGGCAGCCTGCTGACGCCGGCGAACCAGGCCCGCCTGGAACGCGTGCCGCTGGAGCGGTTGATCGTCAGCATCAACGCCGCCACGCCGGAAACCTATCTGCGCGTGAACCGGGGCCTGCCCTTCGCCGTCGTCCGCGAGAACCTGGATCACCTGGCGCGCCAGCGTGCCCTGGGGCGGGTACCGTACGACGTGACCTACAGCATGGTGCTGGTGCGGCTGAACGTCCACGAGATCCGGGCGTTCGCGGACCTCGCCCGCCGCGACGGGGCCGACGTGCGGTTCTCGCTGCCCGAGGGGAACGAGAACGGACAGAGCATCCTGGTCGACCCGGGAGCGATGACGGAGGCGGCCGCGGCGCTGGAGGCGGTCGCCGCCGAGGGCTTCCCCCGGGCCCGCGAGATCCGGGCGGCGGCGGGGGTCCTGAGGGACCGGTTGCAGGCGGGGCGGTTCGAACCCTTCTAGGGGACGCGATGGAACGGGCACCGACCACGACCCAGCCCGCCGACGGGGCCCCGCTGGACGTCCTGTACATCCATCCCCACAACCACCTGGTCGACGATCGGTACGTGCCCGTCGGGGCCATCACGTCGATGAACGCCGCCGGGGGCAGCAAGCTGGGCCTCTATGCCGCCGAATGCGGGGACGCGCCGATCCGCCGGGCGCGGGTCGTCGCCCTGGACTGGCACTGGCACTTCAGCCTGCCCGCCGTGCGGAAGGTCGTGGAACGCGTGCGACGGCTGAACCCGTCCGCCCTCCTGGTCCTGGGGGGGCTCACCGCCGCCTGGTTCGGCCGACGGGTCTTCCGGATCCTTCCGGTCGATTTCGTGGCCGTCGGCGAGGCCGAGCCCGGATTCGCGATCCTGGCCCGGGACGCCCGGACGGTCGATCCCTCGCGGCTACCCAACTTCGTGGCCGCCGACGGGACCGCCGGACCTCGCCGGCCGCTGACGCCGACGGAGTTCGACGCGCTGGACCCAATCACCGTCGACTGGTTCCCGTCCCTGGCAGGCCCCAGGTTCGAGGCGGACCTCTTCCTGGGACGGGGGTGCACACGGGACTGCCCGGGGCGCTGCCTGTCGCGATTGACGCTGGGAGGGCCATCGCGCCTCCACTCGCCCGAGTGGCTCGCGGGGACGATCGACCGGATCCGGACGACCCTCGGGCCCGGCGCGACGGTCCGGTTGCAGAACTTCGGCTGTCGCGATCCGGGCCGGGCGGCCGGGATCTTCGCGGCGCTACCGAAGCCCGATCCGGACCTGAATGTGACGCTGTTCTCCTGCGGACTGGACGCGGCGTTCATCGAGGAAGCCCTCGCCCGGTTCCCCCGGGCCACGGTGTCGGTTCTGGCCCCCTGGGAGTCGCTGAACCCCGGGGAACCGCCGGCCGTCGGGGAGGCCCTGGAGGAGCGCCTGCTGGAACTGGCCCGGATCGTCGCCCGGGTCCGGCAGGCGCCGCGGGCACGACTGGTCTGCCACGTGCTCAGCCGGGACCCTTCGCCCACGGCGGCCCTGGCCCGGCGGGTCGGCCTGGAACCGTCGTCCCTGATGGCGTCCGACAACTTCCTGCTGTGGACCCCGGAGGGCACCACCTCCCGTCGCACCACGGTCGCGGACCTGGGCGCGCGGATCGAACGGATGGCCCGGTGCAGCGCCCAGGCCGCCTTCCTGGAGGTGCTGACCCCCGACGTCCACGCGATCTACCCCGTCCGGGAGGAACCGCACGGGACTCCGCCTCCCGACGCCCCGGTGCCGTCGCTGGCGACGTTCCACCGGGCGGTGCTCCGCGGGTGGCGGGCCTGGGGGACGATCCTGCCCGACCCGTTCCGCCTGCGGGCCTGGGTGATCCGGTGGCCGGAGCCCGACGGGCCGCCCGCGGACTACACGCGCCTGCTGGCGGACCACCTGGGAGAGGACTGCCTGGCCGTCGTGGATCTGCCGCCGGCCGACATCGTGGAGGACGGCATCGAGGCGCGCTGGCCCCTGCCGGACCTGCCGGAGGGCCCGGACCGGCCGGGCACGAGGCTGGCGGTTGCCATCGCGGGCCTGGATCTGGAGCCCTACCTCCGGGAGGTCCCGACCCGGGTCGCGCGGTTCCTGCTGCCGCCGCGCTTCGCGGCCCCGGGCGCCCGGATGGTGCTCCGGCTGGAAACGTCGGACCTGGTCGTTTCGATGACGGACACCGTCGGGACGGTCGAAATCGGGCGGCTGCGGCGCAGGCCTCCGACGCACCGCCTGGTCGGCCCGGGGGGCCCGGAGCGCGGCGTTTCCCCGTAGCGGCCTCCCCTTGCAGGCCGGTCAGGCCGGAAGGTCGGGAAGGCCTCCGTCGGCCTCGAAGGCGTCAATTCCCCGGGCCAGGCCCTCGATCACCGCGCGCTTCCCGGCACTGTCCACCGGGGTACCCGCATCGTGGCTGATCCGGAACCGGCGCGTTTCCAGGAACGCCGGGACCCCCGGGAGGCGCGGCTCGACGTGGATCGCCAGCCGTTCGCCGCCGCGCAGCACGACGACCACCACGCGCCCCCATCCGGTCCGGGACGGGAACTCGTCGATCCGATCCAGGCGGAAACCGGTGGCGCCGACCACGGAATCGCGGCGCGTCCCGTCCAGGAGGCCGGCCAGGCGCGCGACGAGGGCCAGGCGGAACGGACGGCCCGGATCCTCGGCCGCCGGGCCGGACAGTTCGGGGAACGGGTCCCGGGACACGGCCACCCACTCGGCCCAGAACTCCGGGAAGGACACCCGCGGACCGCACGCCAGGAAGGCGTCCAGCGGGAACATCGCCGTTTCCCGCCCCGACGCCAGGATGCGCACGACGCCTTCGTCCACCTCCAGTTCGTCCCCCGCCAGGAACCGGGCGCCCCGGCGGTCGGCGGTTGATGCCGCCACGGGGGTGTACCGATACCGTTCCCGCGTGGCGTCCCGGGCCGTTTCGGTGAAGCGCATCAGCAGGAACTGCCCCGGGCGATCCAGGAGGTGGACGACCGGCAGGTCGCCCCACCCGCGCCAGTCGTCCCCGGGGTCCACGGCCCATGTCGCCGCCCAGCGGTCCAGCCATTCGCCCGCCGCCGGCGACCGGACCAGGCGTCGCAGCAGGTCCGCGGTCGCCTCGCAGGCCGTCGAGCAGGGGACGTGGGTCGCCAGGAGATGGAAGAAGGGCGGAAATCGGTGTCTGTCCCCATTTTCCGGGGCGCCCTGGAGCAGCCGGTCCAGGCGCAACATCTCGAAGCCGGAGGACGTGACGTGGGCGCCGGCCAGGAAGGCCCGGCAGCAGCAGGCCGGGTAGCCCATGCGTCGGCCGAAGGCACCGGCGGCACGGCGGCGCTCCTTCGAATCGCCGCTGGCGTCCAGGAACCGGGCCAGCGTCCGGGTGTCGTCCACCTGGGATTCGTCCCGTCCGACGAACAGCTCGATCGCGGCCCCGTCCGCCCACCGCGGCACCTCGACCCGGATCGTGGCCCCGGGCCAGCGCGCCTGCTCTTCTGCGATCCGCGCCGCAAGCGGGCCTTCGGGGTGCGGCTCCTCCAGTTTCATCACGGGCTTGAGTCCCGCGGCGAAGAAGGCGTATTCGACCGCGTGACGCACGGCAAGCCCCTCGGGGGACGGCCGCGGCGACGGGATCCATTCGCACGGCAGGCCGGCCGGGCGGAGTCCCCGGGCACGCTCCAGCAGTTCGACGGGGGGGAGCGGCAGCGGCGCCTCGGCGGCCTGGCAGAGCCGGGCGGCCTGCTCCAGCGCGTCGATGCCTTCGGCGCGTCCCCAGTCCTGCAGTGCGGCGACCAGCGGGTCGTCCGGGATCCCGGGACCGTCGGACAGCCGCGCGACCAGCCGTCCCAGGGAGTCCATGCGAGGGTCGGCGAAACGCCAGGGCAGCTCCTCCGGGTACAGCGTCCGGCGGGCGGTGTCCAGGAACGGGTCGTCGTACCGATCCAGCAGGAGGCCGTCGGCCTGCGCGCTGGCCGCCAGGGGCAGGCCGGGGTGCAGGCGCAGGCGCGACCCCAGGATCTTCCGGCACAGGGGGACCAGGTTCAGGCGGCGGACGACCGCCAGGGTGACCGCCGGGTCGGACGGCGAGGCCCAGGGATCCAGCAGGATGGTGGACAGGCCCGAGTCCGGCCGCAGTTCGAGGGGCGACGATCGGTCCTGGACGAGGGCCCGGAGGATCCGGAGCGCGGCCAGGTTGACCCGCGGCGGGTAGCCTTTGTGGAACCGGTCCAGTTGCCGGGCCGAAAACGACTCGATACCGACGACCCCCAGTTGCAGACGGTGCCCGGCCGTCGCCAGGCACTCCGCCGCCTGGCGGAACGCGTCGATCCGATCGGCCAGGCGATCCGCGCGACACTCCAGGACGAACGTCGACGGAATCCAGGCCGAGGCCGCCACCAGCCGCGCGAACTCGACCGTGCGGGTCCCGAAGCGCGCGCCCAGCAGCCGCACCTCGGGGCGACGGGCGGTCCGGGGGAACGTCCTCACGAGGCCGTCGATCTGGCGCTGAACGAGGGTCTCGAAGGGGCTGCGATCCAGGTCGCCGAAGGCCGGATCCCAGATGGACGGGCCGACACAGAAGGTACAGCCCCAGCGTTCCGGGCAGCCTTCCTCCGGACGACTGGAAAAGAAGCGGCTGTCTGCCAGCGGCCCCGTCCAGTCGCAGGAACGGCCGGACAGCAGCATCACGGAGGGCGTGGCCCGGCGGGCCGCCGCGTTCGCCTCCTCGAAACCGAAGTCGGGGGTGCCCGACATGTCGGGATCCGCCGGCCGCGCCCCTCCCCCGTCGATCCAGGCCAGAAGCTCCGCCACGCCGGGTCCCAGGCGGCGAATCCCGTCGGCGCCCGGGCGACCTTCCGGGGGGTGTCGGGTCACCGAATCCACGATGGCCAGGCGCGGCCGACGTCCGCCCACCCTCACGGCCGCCACGACGGCCGGGGAGGGAGGCGCGTCGAACAGCACCGCCGACGGCCGGGCCTGCCTGCAGACCTGGCGCAGCGTGTCCAGATCCTCGGCGGGCAGGCACACGCCCGGGGGGGCGTCCGAGTCGTCGAGCGTGGGAACGACCACGAACCGCAGCCAGCGGCTGGGAATTCCCCGTTGTGCGAGGGCACCCCGCAGGAAGGGGGTCGTCGGCAAGGCGCGGAATCCTCCCGACAACGCGAATTCAATCAGGACGACCGATGTCCCGGCACCGCTCAACCGTCCCTCCGCCGTTCCTCCGGAGCCGAAGCCGACTCGGGACGTTCCGATTCCCTGCGTCGCAGGCCTGCAGGCACGGCGGAAGTATAGCGGTTGTCGTGCGGTGTCGATCCGCGAAGAGTAGAATGCGCCCCATGGCGCGAACGCCCCAGGCCAGTCAGGATCCAGCCGTCGGTGGTCGCCTCGGGGACCGGCTGCACCTCTGCGTGGGACCCGCATGCAACAACAACTGCCTTTTCTGCATCGAGGACAACCGCGAAGTCCGCTTCGGGCTGCTGGGCGACCAGACCGGGGATGACGTCCGCCGCATGCTGGCGGCGTCCCCGCCGGCCGGACAGGTCGTCTTCGTATCGGCGGAACCCACGTTGAACCCGGCGCTGCCGGAGTACATCCGGATGGCCCGCGACGCCGGCTTCCCGTCCGTGGGCGTCATCACGAACGGGCGGCGCCTGGCGTACCTTCCATACGCCCGGGCCCTGCTGGAGGCCGGCCTCGACACCGTGCAGGTCTCGATCCACGGGCCCGACGCCCGGACCCACGATGCCCTCACGCGATCGCGGGGGTCCTTCGTCCAGACCGTGGCCGGCCTGGCCAACCTGCTGCGGCTGCGCGCGGACTTCCCCGCGCTGCAGGTGAACACCGCGTACTGCGTGAACCGGCGGAACCTGGCCCACGTCCAGGCGTTCCTGGCGGCGATGGAACCCCTGCGCATCGACCAGTTCGTGTTCAACGTCGTGACGCCGGAAGGCCGGGCCGCGAAGCACTTCGACCGGCTGGTGCCCCGGGCGTCGGACGTGGTGGACGAGTTCGCGCGCCTGGCAGGGACCCTGGCGCCCGACACGCTGCGCCGGGTCTACCTGCTGGATCTGCCCCCCTGCGCCACGGCCCGGCTTCCCCGGTCGATGCGGGGCTGGGTGGAGCGGTACTTCGCGTACGAGATGGACGGGACCTGCCCGCTCCCGGAATGGGGCGACGGGTTCGTCGAAGCGATCCCGGAAGGCGAACTGTTCCGCAAGGACACGGTCCAGGGCGATCGGGCGTCCTACACCCGCGTCGCGAAGGACCTCCACGACTCGCTGGCCCGGGTCAAGCGCCCCGAGTGCGGCGCCTGCGTCCACGCCCCGTCCTGCCCGGGCATCGTGCGGCTGTACGTGGATCGCAACGGGTGGGACGAGTTCGTGCCCGTCCTGCCGGTACCGGGCCCGGAGGACGTCAGCGCGACCGGCACAGGATCCGCGCCAGGTCCTTCCTCGGGACGTTCGACGGGGCCCAGCAGCGGAAGCACGGCGGGTGCGGCAGCCGCTCCCGGAACGCGCGCAGGGGCTCCCCGGCGAGGATCGCGCCAAGGCCCTCCTGCCTGAGATCGCCGATCGCGTATTGCGACTGGAGGATGGGCGCCTGGGAACAGGGCCACACCAGACCGGAAGGGCCGATCGTCACGTCCGTGCCCGCCAGCGGACACCCGTGCCGCGTCACGAAGGTCCGGTTGTGGTCCCCGCAGGCGATCCGATCGAACTCGGCGGCCAGCTCGGCGTCCAGCGACGGTTCGGGCTCGGCCCAGTGCAACGGGGGGAGGCCCCGCAGCAGCAGCGGGTACGGAACGGGCAGCACGACCAGTTCGGCCCGGCCCATCCGCGCGGCCAGCACCGGCACGATCCGGCGGTAGAACCGTTCGACCTGGGCCCGATCCGGGAGGCTGTCGCCGGGCTGGAAGGTGCCGTTGTCGCCGACGAGGGTCAGGGACCAGGAATCCGGGTCGAACCGGCGGATGCCGGCCCAGACCTCCCCCAGCGTCTCCACGTTCGACCGCGACACCACGGTGTTGAACGAGATTCCCATCCGGGGGTGGTGGCGCCGGATCGCGTCGGCGACGGCCAGCAGGTCCTTCGTGGCGCCGACCCGTCCCCGCAGGGTGTCGTTCAACGTCGGGTCGGCCGCGTCCAGGGACAGGACGATCCGCGAGATCCCGTCCAGCCGGGCGACCAGCCGATCCGGGTCCCCGGGCGCGCCCCCCGTGAAGGCGGCCAGGCGGGTCCCGCCCTGCAGCGCCCCGGCCACCTCGGCCAACCGCGGCTCCAGGAGGGGTTCGCCGCCGGCGAAGATCACGTCGGCGAACCCCGCCTGGACGATTTCCCCGGCCACACGCAGGGGGTCCGGTGGAGGACCGTCGGCCGCCCCGAAGGGAGACTCGGACGCCCCGGCGCGATGCGTGCCCACGACGCAATACCCGCATCGGTTCGGACACGCCGAGGTGATCAGCCAGATCACGAGCCCTCCCGAGCGCGCAGGCGGAGCAGAAGCCGACTCGGGACGATCCATGTTCATCGGCGAATCGCTGCTCCCGGGCCCCGGTCCCGCGACCGGAATCATCCTAGGCAGTGGTCGGGCAAGATGCAACCGCACCGCCGCGGACTCGCCGGCGCCCTGCCCGCGGCAGCGCTTGCCGATCCCCCGGGGAACCCGTATCCTCTTGCCCGGATTGAAGGTCGGGCCAGGATGGCGGGCGACACACTGACCATCGAAACCGGGCTTCGCTGCAACAATCGCTGCGTCTTCTGCAACCAACCCCCCATCCGCCAGGCATCGGAGGTCCTCGAAGAGCCGACCACCGCGGAACTGATGCGCCGGATTGCCGCGGCCCGGGAACGGGGCTTCCAGTCGATCGCCTTTTCGGGCGGCGAGCCCACCCTGCGCCCCGATCTGGCCGACCTGATCGCGCACGCCCGATCCGCGGGGTTCCGCCGGATCTCGCTGACCTCGAACGGAAGGATGCTGGCCTACCCGGCCTTCCTGGATCGCCTGCTGGACGCGGGCCTGACGGGCGTCAGCCTGTCCCTGCTGGGGCCCACGGCCGAGGTGCACGACGCACTGACCGACGCCCCGGGGGGGTTCGTGCAGGTGGTGCGGGCCTTGCGCCACCTGGGCGCCCGGGTCGGCGCCGGGACGCCGCTGGATGTCAGCACCATCACGGCGTTGATGCCCCAGAACATCGGGCTGCTGCGCGACACGCTGGTCCTGGCCGGATCCCTGGGGGTGTCCCTGCACATCGTGCAGCCCTACATCGCCGCCGCCGAAAACCTCGCGGCCGCGGATCGGTACCTGCTGCCCCTCGACGACATCGTACGCGGCATCGAGCGGGCGATGGACGGCGGCCTGCCCCACGGCGGCCGCATCAAGCCGTTCAATCTTCCGGCGTGCCGCCTGGACGCCCTGGGCGACCGGCTGGAAACGTCGTCGTACGCCACGCGGACCTTCCGGGAGTTCGCGGGCGACCTGGACGTGCGGCTGGGCTTCGTGACCTCGGGGCAGTTCTACCGGGTGGCCCGCTGCGAAGCGTGCGACCGGGCCTGCCCGGGAATCCACGTGGAGCACTTCCCGCCCGACGAAGCCGTGCGGCTCATCGTCGATGCGGCCCGGGCGGCACGGGCCGCGAATCCCGAGGGCCGGGTGACGGTGTCGTCGCTGGATCTGCTGCCCGCGGCGCGGCTGCGGCAGGCCCTGCTGGAACTCCGGGACACGGGAACCGGGCGCACGCGCGTGTTCTGGGGCGGCGTGGCGCGGGCCGGTGCGGACGCGTTCTTCCACGCCTGCCGCGAGGCGCGAATCGACGAGGTGTGCCTGCTGCTGCGGCCGCCGGCCCGTCGCGTGTCGGGCCGATCGACGTGGCTGCCGGGCAACCTGGACCTGCTGGAAGCCGACCTGGCCCGGTTCCGGCCCGGCGTTGCCCCTGCGCCCTCCCTGTTCGTCGTCGGGAACACCCTGGCCTCGGACGATGCCCCCCTGGACCCGGATCGCCTGCGCAGCCTGTGCGCCGCGGCGGCGGAACGCGGCGCGAGCGACCTGTACGTCGCGGCCCCGGAACGCCTGAACGACCCCTACCCGCCCGCCGACGCGGCACAGCGGGAACGGGTCCTTTCCGCACTGGACGACCTGCGCCGGGCCCTCGGCCCCCTGGGGATGCGGATGCGGCTGGTACGGACCCTGGGAGGCACGGCGCCGGGGAGCCTGGAGGAGGCCGCCGCCGGGATCATGACCGCCGAGTCCTGGGACCACGAGATGGCGCAGCATCCCTTCGGCGGCCTGGGCGCCGGCTGGGTGATGTGGTCGAACCCGATCTGGCTGCACGCGCCGCGCGAAGCCTCGATCCCGGCCTCCCCGCCGGATCCGGGACCGGCCTGACCTAGGCGTCGTCCCGGTGCGTGCGCTGTGCCCGGCTGCGGGTCAGCAGCGCGATGGACTGGGCCGCCCGACCGAACAGATCCGACGGCACCGGGTACTTCCGCATCAGCCCCAGCAGGGTGCCCGGCCGGCCGTAGAAGGCCGCGTAGGCCAGCCAGAAGAGCACCGTGAACTCGCGATCGGACACGGCGCTCATGTTGAAGGGCGACGAGTAGAAATCCGCGTCGAAGCGGTCCTCGATCCCGGGCAGGCGCGCGGCCACGGATTCCCAGAGCCCGGTGCCCGGGTACGGAACCACCTTGAAGAAATACGCCATCGAAAAGGGGGTCGTCACGGCGTAGCGGATCGACTGGAGCATCTCGGCCCGGGTTTCGTCGGGGAACCCGAGCATGAAGAACCCGTTGGTGTACAGGCCTCGCTGGGCAGCCGCCTCGGCGATGGCCCGGGTCCGGTCCAGGTCCAGATCCTTCCGGATGACCTTCTGGATGCGGGGGCTCGCCGACTCGACCGCGAAGGCCAACAGGGGCGAGCGGGCGGCCTTCACCAGGTCCAGGAACTCCAGATCGGCACGATCCGCCCGGAGCCCGTTGGGGAAGGCGGGCCGCAGGCGCCCGCCGGTCGCCACGAACCCCTCCACGATGCGCTTGGCCCGGTCCGCGTCCAGGTTGAAGCCGTCGTCCAGGAATTCGACGACCCCGGTGCCCAGGACCCGGCCCAGCAGCGCCATTTCCTCCGCCACGGACGCCACGCTGCGCGGCCGGAAGCGCTTGCCGTGGACGTTGTGGCAGAACGTGCAACGGTAGGGGCATCCCCGGGAGGTCGCCATCACGACGTAGTCCCAGGACGACACGCCGGACATCGAGCGGTGGCCGAAATAGTCCCGGGGCCGCACCAGGTCCCAGGCCGGCAGCGGCAACGCTTCCACGTCGGGGATGGGGGCGAACACCGGCGCCTTCCCCGGCGGGGACGCGGCCGTGTACACCCCCGGCAGCACGGCGGGATCCCCGCGGCCCACCAGGGTCTGGACCAGACGGGCGATCACCTCCTCGCCCTCGCCGACCAGGACCGCGTCGATGGACGGTTCGGCCAGCAGGTCCGCGGGGAAGGACGTCGCGTGGGGGCCGCCGACCATGACCGGCAGGCCGGGGCGGCGCCCCTTGGCGAACCGGGCGACGGCCTTCGCGTGCCGACGCTCCACCGACAGGGCGGAGATCCCCAGGACGTCCGGGGCCAGTTCGTCCAGGGCCCGCCCCAGGTCCCGGCGCCAGTCCTCCAGCAGGTTGGTGTCCAGGACGTGCACGCTGCACCCGATGTCCTGCCGCAGCCGCGACGCCAGGTACATCAGGCCCAGCGGCGGGACGATCGTCGTCCCCGGGAGGGTCACCCGGGCGGCCTTGACCAGAAGGACCGTCAGACTGCGCTTCACCAGCCAGTTCCTCCGCCTGTCACATCCGCATTGTCGTAGCGGCGGAATCATACCAGAGGCGGGCGGGCTTGGGGACTTCCACCCCGCGGATTCGATGGGCGGCGCCCCTCGGGTTCCGATATGATGCCGCGTTTTCCGACGGAGGGCTCCCGCCCCATGACAGGTGCATGTCGCGACGACAACCGCCGATTCCCCGGCGCCCTGCCCGTGCTGCTGGCCCTTGCGCTGGCCCTCCTGCCGGCCGCCTGCGACACACAGGAACTGCTGGACCTGCCCCTGGTGCGCCAGGCATCCGTGCGCCCGAACCCGAACATGGCCGTGGCGGCCCTGGTGGACCTGGAGGTCGGTCGGGACACCCGGCACGTGATCGTCGACTTCGGACCGACCACGGCCTACGGCAAGTCGACGCCTGCGCTGATTGTCCACGCAGGCGCGAACACCCTGGCGATCCCGGGACTGGTGGCCGGCGAGGTGAACCACCTGAGGATTCGTGCCGTGGCGGCGGAGGGCACCGTCGAGATGGGCGCCGACCTTCCGGTCACCCTCCCGTCCCTGCCGGCGAACTTCCCGAAGTTCGAGGTCCAGATCGACTCGGGCCTGCGGGACGGGTACTACCTGCTGGTCGCAACGGCGGAAGGGGACACCCCCAGTGACGTCTTCCAGGGCGCCCCGGTCCTGATCGACGGGGCCGGCCAGGTCGTCTGGTACGTCTGGCTGGACGTCCCCCGGGCGAACTTCACGCGGGCCGGCGATTTCGCCCGCCAGGCCAACGGAAACTTCACCGTGTACCTGCCGGCCGAAAGCAGTTTCGCGGAGTACGACCTGGCCGGGAACCGGATCCGCACCTGGGACGATCCGGCAGCCTCCTGGGGCGGGGACGGCCACGACTTCCAGATCCTGCCCAACGGGAACGCCCTGTTCATCGGCCACGAAGGGGTCCGGATGGACCTGTCCGCCTACCCCCTGGGCGGCGATTCGGACGCCAGCGTGGACGTTTCCACCATCGACGAGATCGATCCCCGGGGAGCCGTCGTGTCCCACATCCCCCTGTTCCCCCAGATCACGCCGGAGGAATCGCTGGTGTACGTCGAGGACGAGCGCGGCGGCCTGGAGTTCCAGCATGCCAACGCCTTCGACTGGATGTCCGACGGAGCACTGGTCGTGTCGCTGCTGCTGACGGGCAACGTCGTGAAACTGGACCGCGAAGCGAAAAAGGTCCTGTGGCGCCTGGGGGGCGGGAACAGCGATTTCACGTTCGTGGACGACCCACTGGGCGGCAACATCGGCCAGCACAGCGTGCAGGTTCTGCAAAACGGCAACTTCCTGATGTTCGACAACGGGCTGGATTCGGAGCGCCTGGGCAGCCGCGTGGTCGAATACCGACTGGATGAGGCCGCGCGCACGGCGACGCTGGTCTGGGAGCACCACCACGATCCCGAGATCCACAGTGTGGGCGGGGGAGCGGCCCAGCGCCTGCCCAACGGGGACACGCTGGTCGGGTGGTCCAACGTGGGACTCGTGGAGCGCGTGCGCCCCGACCGCTCGATCGCCTGGGCCATGAAGATGAGCATGTTCTACCGGGTGCGCTTCGTGCCGGACCTGTTTCCCCAGCCCTGAATCATCCGGTCTCTTCCGGACCCATCGGAAGGAACTCCCCGGTCCCCCGAACCTCCGCGTACCGGCGCCAGATGCCGATGCAGCGACGGTTGGCGACGCAGGACGCGCACGAAGGGCGCTTGACGCGATCCTCGGTCAGCGCCCCCACGTCGTCGGTACGTCGCGACGACAGGAAGGCCGACCGCCAGGCGGGCAGGACGCACGCGGGCACGCCGCAGGCATCGGGGATCGACACGGCCACTCCCAGGTCCCTCGCGGATTCCAGGGCCGACGCCAGGCGGGGGGCCAGGTCGGCCATCGTGGGCCAGAGGTCGTCCCGCTGCGACGAGCGGCCCGTGGGGGCCACCACCGAGAACACGATCGGCACGCCGGCTCCGAAGGTCTGCAGGACGAACGCCGGGAACGCCGGCAACTCGTCCAGGTTGCCCCGCTGGATGACGAAGTTCAGTTCCACGTACCGGCCCCGGGCCCGGGCGGCCCGCACCGACGCCACCTTGTTCGCGAAGGTCCCGCCGACGCCGGTCAGGGCCTCGACCCGCTCGGGGTGCCGGGTGTGGAAGGAAATGAAGAGGCTGTCGGGCAGCACGGCGCGGCCGTCGGCATCCCGGAAGGAGTCCCAGAACTCGTCCCGCCAGGCCAGCAGGCCGTTGGTCTGGATCGACACCGCGAGGCCCAGGGCCTTGGCCCGGACCACCCAGCGCGGCAGATCGGCGACCAGCGTGGGCTCGCCCCCGGTGAAGTGCACCATCGTCACGCCCAGCCCCGGCGCCCGCTCCAGCGCCCGATCGATTTCCCCCGGGTCGGCCATGCGGTTTTCGACCGTGCCGGAACTGTTGCAGAAGGGGCACTGCTCGTTGCAGCGTTCGGTGATGCGCAGTTCCAGGTTGCCCGCGTGCAGCACCAGTTCGCCGGGGCGCTGCACGCCCGTCGGCCACGGGACCGGCTGGTCGGGCCGCCACCGCGTTTCGGTCTGCCGCAACCGGGCCGCGATGTCCTGCAGCAGCAGCAGCGCGTCCGGTCCCGGCAGATCCCCCTGGTAGCCCACGCGGAATCGCGCCGTGTCGCAAAACGCCCCCCCGGGGGTGCCAGCCAGGGCGATCCAGGCCCGCAACACACGGTCGCCACTGCGGAACTCCAGGTTCGCCACGCCGGCCCAGCGGACGGTCGCAAGGCTCCACCCCCGGGTCTGGGTGGTCGCCATGTCGCCCAGGAGGTCCGTGATTTCGATCATGACCGATTCCTCCGACCCGAACACCGGGCGGCCCGCGCGGCCCTCAATCCGATCCGGCACCAGACCAGCGAGGGCGGGAGCTCGTCGAGGATGCCGTCGTACTGCCGGCGACTGGCGGCCACCGCGTCGGCCGGGGCCGGGAATTCGCGGCCCGCCGGGCCTTCCGCCGGGCCCGCCAGCAGGAAGGACAGAAGGTGGATCGCGGTGAACCGCCGGTGCCGCACCTTGTTCAACCGGCCGCGATCCTCCACCAGGAGGCGCCTGCGGACCAGGAACTCGACCTCGGGACCCAGGCAGGCATCGAGGTCAACCCCGAACCGATCGCGGAACCCCGCGCGCTGGAGCACCCCGCGACTGGCCAGTTCGGCGACGTACCACGCCCACTCGAAGCGTTCGGAAAGCCGGGCCGCGACGGTTCCGGGCAGGCCTCCGTCGGCCAGCGCGCGAACGTAGTCCCCGGGTGTCCCGGAAGGCGTCGAGAAGACCTGCCCGGGCAGGTGGGACAGGGCGCCGAACCCGAGGCCCAGGGACGGCACCGGGCCGATCATGTCCTCCTGGAAGAAGGTCCGGGCCGCCTCGGCGCGATCGAACACGTACTGGGTGCCGTACCCCGGCAGCCGCAGGGCTTCGGGAGGCGAAAGCGGCGTGCGGGTGGCACGGATGATCCGATCCGCCGCCAGCAGCATCCGGTCGGCGATCGCCGCGGCCTCCGGTCCCGA
>CAINDP010000128.1 GCA_903847405.1 uncultured Myxococcales bacterium
GGCCGCCCCGGTCGGGCGACCAGCGCCTTCGGCAGGAAGCCGTCCCGGGCCATCGCGGCGCCGATGCGCGGCCCGACGAACAGCAGGGCGCTGACGGCCGAAGCGAACACCAGCACCATCACGACCGACATCACGGCGGCGCCCGTGTCGCCCAGCAGGTTCTGCATCACCACGTGCCCCAGCGTGATCCGCGTGTTTTCGTACCCGAAGACGGCCTGGGCCTGGTCCGGGGTCACGTTGGCGACGAACACCCAGTTCGCGGCGAGGTACAGGATTCCGACCAGCCCGCAGCCGATCAGCATGGCCCGGGGGACGTCCCGGGCGGGGTGGGCGAACTCCTCGCTGGCGTAGGAGGCCGCGTTCCAGCCGCTGAAGGCGAAGGCCACGTAGAACAGGCTTCCGGCGAAGGCGGCGACCGGGAAGCCCTGGGACGGGTTCGGGGGCACCCAGGTCGGCCAGGTCCGCGCGCCGGCGGCCAGGCCGATGCCCAGGAACCCCAACACCAGCAGGATCTTGATGATGACCAGGACGTTCTGCGCCATGGCCGACGGCCGCAGCCCGACGGCGTGGACCAGGGTCAGGACGATCACCAGGCCGCACCCGAAGGCCAGGGGATCGACGTCGATCACCGTCCGGGCGAACTGGCCTGCCGCGATGGCGTCGATGGCGATGGGCGCCGTGAAGCCGAACAGCAGCGACGTCCAGCCCGACAGGTAGCCCAGGGCCGGGTGGATCAGGTCGGACAGGTAGCGGTATTCGCCGCCGGATCGAGGGATTGCCGCCGCCAGTGCCGCGTACGCCCGGGCGCCGGCCAGCGCCAGGACCAGCCCCACCGCCCAGGCCAGCAGGATGAGGCCGGGCCCCATGTCCTGTGCCATGAAGCCCGCGCTGAGGAAGACCCCCGCGCCGATCATGTCGGCCACGACCAGGCCGATGCCCGAGGACAGGCCCAGGGCGCGGGTCTTCTGGGGCGAGGAGGCGTCCATCACTCGGACCGTGGCGAGGTGTCGCGGGGCGGCAGGGTGTTGAACCAGTTCTGCAGGAACGCCCGGAGGGGATCGATTTCCTTGCCGTACAGGTACGAGGGACCCAGGCTGGGCCGGCCCCGGTCATCCACCAGGCCCGCCGTCGGCGCCATGTCGCCCCGCAGGACCTCGCGGTTCCCCTCGTCGGGCTTGCTGCGCCACATGGCCCGCTTGGCGCGCTGCTGCGATTGCCACTGGGTCTGCAGGCGCACCAGATCGTCCAGGTCCGGCGGCAGGTCCTTCGCCATGGCTTGCAGCAACCGCACCGTCGCTTCGGCATCCGCCGAGGCCCGGTGGGCGGTGTCCATCGTCACGCCGAAGTGCCGCACCGCCTCCTCCAGCCGGTGGCGGCCGCCCGGCATCAGCGCCCGGGCGAAGATCAGCACGTCCACGATGTGGCACGTCGGCAGTTCCAGGCCCACCCGCCGCAGTTCGGCCTGCAGCAGCGGCAGGTCGTACCCCAGCAGGTTGTAGCCCACGATGACCCGCCCTTCCATGCGGCGCAGGATGTCCGGGGCGAAGTGGGCGAAGGTCGGGAGGCCCCGCAACTGCTCCTCGGACACCCCGGTCTTTTCCCGGGCCGTGTCGGACAGGGGGCGCGTGGGGTCCATCATCGGGCAGAAGGGGTCCGTGATCCGGTCGCCTTCGAACGTCACGACCGCGATCTCGAAGATCCGATCCTCGGTCACGGACAGGCCGGTCGTTTCCGTGTCCAGCCCGACCAGCGGCAGGTCGATCCAGCGTGCCACGTTCCCTCCGATTCCCTGGAACCGTCCCGGCCCGTCCCTATACAGGAGTGAAGGTGGACATGAAGTGGCGCAGGACCGGCGCCTCGTACGCGAACTTCAGGCCGCGGATCTGCGCGCGGTTCTGGAAGACCTCGATCACCACCTCGATCAGGTACTCGATGTGGCTCTGGGTATAGACGCGCCGCGGGATCGCCAGGCGCACCAGCTCGTTCGGGGCCCCGTGGAACCGCCCCTCGGCGTCATAGCGGCCGAACATCACCGATCCGATCTCGCAGGACCGGACCCCGCCTTCCAGGTACAGCGCGGCCATCAGGGCCTGCCCCGGGAACTGCTCTGCGGGGATGTGCGGCAGGAAGCGCTTCGCGTCAATGTAGATGGCGTGGCCGCCTGGCGGCTCGAAGATCGGCACGCCTGCCTCGATCAGTTTTTCCCCCAGGAACTCGACGCTGCGGATCCGGTAGCGCATGTAGTCGGGGTCCAGGATTTCCTCGAGGCCCTGGGCGATGGCTTCCAGGTCCCGTCCGGCCAGGCCGCCGTAGGTCGGGAAGCCCTCGGTCAGGATCAGCACGCTGCGGCACTGCATCGCCAGGTCGTCGTCGTCCAGCGCCAGGAAGCCGCCGATGTTCACCAGGGCGTCCTTCTTGGCCGACATGGTCACGCCGTTGGCCATCGCGAAGATCTCGTGGGCGATCTGGCGCAGGGACTTGTCCTTGAACCCTTCCTCCCGCTGCTGGATGAACCACGCGTTTTCCGCGAAGCGGGCCGCGTCGATGAACATGGGCAGGCCGTAGCGGTCGCAGACGGCCCGGACGGCCTTTAGGTTCGCCATCGACACGGGCTGGCCGCCGGTGGCGTTGTTCGTGATCGTCATCATGACCAGGGGCACGTTGTCGCGGCCGACTTCCTCGATCAGGCGTTCCAGGGCCGGGACGTCCATGTTGCCCTTGAACGGCGCGCGGAACGTGGGGTCGGTGTTCCGGGGGTCGATGAGGTCGATGGCCTCGGCCCCGCCATGCTCGATGTTGGCCCGGGTGGTGTCGAAATGGGTGTTCGAGGGGATGACCTTGCCCGGACCGCCGATCACCGAGAACAGGATCCGCTCGGCGGCCCGGCCCTGATGGGTCGGGATGATATGTCTCAGTCCGGTGAGACTTTTCACCACAGTTTCGAACCGGGTGAAGGACCGTGCCCCGGCGTAGGACTCGTCGCCGCGCATCATGGCGGCCCATTGCTCCGCGGACATGGCAGACGTTCCGGAGTCGGTCAGCAGGTCGATCAGGACGTCCTCGGCGGGGATCAGGAACGGGTTGTATCCCGCCTTGACCATGATGGCCTGCCGCTGCTCGCGGGTGGTCATCTGTATGGGTTCCACCATCTTGATCTTGAACGGCTCGATGATCGTTCGCATGGGCGCCTCCGCGTGGGTCGGGCCGTGGGGAATGCTCCGCCGGACTGTATCGCCGTCCCCGCTTCGTGACAACTCCTTGCGCGTGTTCCCGACGGGATCGACGGGGCATCGCGTCCGGTTTGCGAGGTTTCTTCGACGATGGCACGAGGGTTGCTTTAGACCAGCCCGCCGGTTTCCTGGAAGGAGCGACCGATGACCATCAGCCAGCGGTTCCACCGAGTGACGTTGTTCGACGGACTGACCGAAACGCAGCAGTTGCAACTGGAGGACGTCGGGTCGGAAATCGCCTTCACCCGCGGCGAGGACCTGTTCCGCCAGGGCGACCCGGCCGACGCGCTGTACCTGGTGCTGCGCGGGCGGGTCAAGCTGGTCCGCCATGCGTCGACCGGGGCGTCCACCATCCTGGACGTCCTGTCGGCGGGCGACGACCTGGACATCGCCAGCGTGATCGAGGGGCGGGTCTACGCCACCTCGTCCCGGGCCCTGTCCGACGGCACGGCGTGGCGGGTGCCTACCGTGGCATTCCGTCGCCTGCTGGCCGAATGGCCGCCGCTGGCGGGCAACCTGCTGCGGTTGATGGCCGTCCGGCAGCGCCAGACCGTCGAAGCCCTGTCGGCCCTTGCGGCACTGAACATCGAGGGGCGCCTGTGCCGCGTGCTGGCGGACCTGTGCCGCCGCTACGGGATCGTCGGCGACTGCCGGGGCGTGATCCTGGACCTGGGCCTGACGCGGCAGGACCTGGCGGACCTGACCGGGACCACCCTGGAAACGGCCATTCGCGGCCTGAACCGCCTGCGCGGCCAGGGACTGATCACCTGGGAGGGGCGCCGGTTCTTCGTGCCGGAGGTCAAGGGGCTGGAGGGCGTCATCGCCGCGGCCTGATCCTCAGGGCTTCCTCTTCATCACGAACCCGGAATAGCGGATGCCTTCGGTGCCGTCGGCCAGGGGGACGATCCGGAAGGTTTCGCCCAGGCCGGGACCGATGCCGCCCAGAACGGCCTCGTCGTCCGAAACGGGCACCAGGGGCAAACGGATCCGCAGATCGCCCGCCATGCGCGGCATTTCGAACTCGACCAGCAGCCTGCCGTCGGTCACCTTCAGGGCGGGGCGCGCCACCAGGATCGCGTCGCTGCCCGCGTTGGCGATGACGTAGTCGCCGGCCCGGCGGGCCCAGGCCTCGGACACCGGGGCCGGGCGCAGGTGCTCGCCCGTCGGCATGCGCGTCCCGTCGGCCTCGGCCACCAGGACTTCCCGGTCGCCGACCGTTTCGCGGGACAGGCCGACCCGGTCGAAGGGCCCCAGGGACACCGGGATGAAGCCGCCCAGGCGCAGGCGGACCGCCAGGCGCCCGTCGGTCCGGGGCACCAGGTGGAACGTCCTGCCGAACGCGTCGCACCGCAGCGAGTCGCCTTTCCGGTAGATCCGGACCAGGCCGAACAGCGTCGCCCAGTCCCCCGCCCAGGCCGCCATTTCGGCCTCGGTCAGGTCCGGGCCGTCGGGGAGCGGGGTCGGCTCGGCGGGGCGCTTCCAGCCCGACTTCGCCTGGAGGGCCGCCACCAGCGCCTCCTCGGCCGCGCGGTTCACGGCCTGGGCGGATTCGGCGGAATTGGCCATCACGACCACGCCCAGCCCCTGGGCGGGCAGGACCACGACCATGGTGTGGAAGTCCAGGGATTCGCCGGACAGGTGCCACACGGGGCCGGCCCCGGGGAACTCCAGGCCCAGCAACGCCCAGCCCATCCACCCCAGGCCGACCCGCATGTCGTAGTCCAGCGGCACGCCGGCGTTCTGCGTGCGGATCATGTCGGCCGCCGTCGCCGGGCGCAGGATCACGCGGTCGCCCGACCGGCCTTCCGCCAGGGTCATCGACACGACGCGGGCCAGGTCCAGGACCGAGGCGTTCAGGCCCGACGCCGGCAGGTCCCGCACGGCCGGTTCCTCCTCGGGCTTGCCCTTGCGGTGGCCGCGGGCGCCCAGGATGGAGCGTTCCCGGGTGGCGTCGAAGTTCGCGGTGGCCATGCGCAGCGGCGCCAGCAGGGTTTCGCGGAGGTACGGCGCGAAGTCCCGGCCCGCGATGGCCTGCACCACGGTGCCCAGCACGGTCATCCCGGCTTCCGAGGGATCGAAGGCGCGTCCCGGGGGATTCGTGGGGGACTCGTCGCGCAGGGCGTCCACGATCCCGCTGAAGGGTGCGGGAGCGGTGGTCCGGGCGCCCTTGGCCACGGCCATGGGAAGGCCCGAGTGGTGCGTCATCAGGTCGCGCACCGTGATGGGGCGGGCGTCCGGGAACCGGGGGCGCAGCCGGAAGGCGGGCAGGATCTTCGACACCGGCGCATCCAGGTCCAGGCGCCCCGCGTCGGACAGTTGCAGGGCCGCGATGATGGTCAGCAGCCCCGACACCCCGCCGGCCCGGTACACGGTTTCGGGCGTGGCATCGACCTTTGCCGCCTTGTCGCTGCGTCCGAAGGCGTCGGCCCAGGCGACGCGGTCGCCGTCCACCACGGCCAGGCTGAGGCCCACCACGTCACTCTGCTTCATCAGTGCGCGGGTCACGTCGGCGACGGCTTCCCGGGCGCCGTCCCAGTCCCCCCGGGCGACGGTCCCGACACGCGGGTCGCCGGCGCGGGCGCTGCCGGGGAACGCGACGGTGGCGGCCAGCAGCGCCAGGGGCCAGAGGGCTCGGATCGCGAACGGATGGACGATCGGCCGCATGGACGCTCCTCCTCGATGCACGGCATGCCGGTCCGCAACGGACCCGGGCGCCCGGTCAGGCCGTCGGTCCGCCCACCACGATGACCTCCCCCACGGCGCCGCGACGGTCGGCCCGGCTGTTGATCGCGCGATTCGCGCGGACGGAGTCGATGCGGAAGTCCGCGTACAGGCGCCGGACGAAGGGGGTGTCGGAGTTCGACAGCATCACGTGGACGCCGCGGGCGGCCAGGGTCGCGAAGGCCGTGCGCAGCGCCACCTGGCGGTCCTCGCCGAAACCGTCCCGGTGATAGGCGGTGAACGAGGACGTCGCGGACACGGGCTGGTACGGCGGGTCGAAGTACACGAGGTCCCCGGGGGCCGCCCGGGCCAGGGTCGCCTGGAAGTCCGCCTGGGACAGGTCCACGCCCTTCAGGACCTCCGATGCCGCGCGCAGCGTGGCGCGGTCGCAGATCGTCGGGTTCGCGTACCGGCCGAAGGGCACGTTGAAGCGCCCCGAGCTGTTTTCGCGATACAGGCCGTTGTAGCAGGTGCGGTTCAGGTAGATGACCCGCGCGGTCCGCTGGACCGGGGTCAGGGTGGCCGGGTCCAGCGCCCGCGTGGCGTAGAAGTGGTCCTCCCGGTTCGGGTGCGGGGCCAGCGCCTCGATCAGGGCCTCGACGTCGTCACGGACCACCGTGTAGGTTTCGATCAGCACGGGATTCAGGTCGGACAGGAAGGCCCCGCCCGGGATGCACCTGCGGGCCGACAGTTCGAAGAACAGGGCCGCGCCGCCCAGGAACGGCTCGTGGTAGGCGTTGAAGGACGCCGGCAGACGGCTGCGCAGTTCCGCCAGCAACTGGCCCTTTCCGCCGGCCCACTTCAGGAAGGGGCGCGGGCGCGTCGTGTCGTCGGGTTGCCTGCTGAACCGAGCCATGACCCCACCGAAAAGCGTGCCCCGGGATGTCTACCACAGCGCGTCGGCGAATTCACGGGAGGAGGAGGCGCGATCAGAGGGGATCCGGAAAATCCATCGACAGGAAGACGTCCACGATGGCCGGATCGAACCGCACGCCCCGGTTGCTGCGGATGAACTCGCGGGCCTCGGCGTCGGGGAGCCCCTGGCGGTAGGGCCGGTCCACCCGCAACGCGTCCCAGACGTCGGCCAGGGCGAATATCCGGGCCGCGGTCGGGATGTCCTCGCCCTTCAGGCCCCGGGGATAGCCGGTCCCGTCCCAGTTCTCGTGGTGGGAGTAAGGAATGTCCACTGCCGGCCGCAGGAACGGGATCGGCTGCAGCATGTCCCGGGCGTATTCGGGGTGCCGGCGCATGACCTTCCATTCCTCGTCGGTCAGGGGGCCGGCCTTGTGCAGGATCGCGTCCGGGATGCCCAGTTTCCCGATGTCGTGCAGCAGCGCGCCGCGACGGATGTGCACCAGTTCGGGCGGCCGGATCCCCACGGCCTCGGCCAGCCGCAGCGTGCTGGCGGTCACGCGCTGGCTGTGGCCTTCCGTTTCGCGGTCCCGCAGATCCAGGGCCCGGGACCAGCCCTCCAGGGTCGATTCGTAGGCCAGCGTCAGTTCCTGGTTCGACCGGGCCAGGTCCGTGAACAGCGCCGCATTGTCCACGGCGATCGCCGCCTGTCCGGCCAGGGCCTCCAGGAACTCCCGTTGGTCGACGTCGAGGTCCGTGTCGGTCCACCGGACGACCTCCAGCACCCCCTTGACCTGGCCCTTGGCGATCAGCGGCAACGCCAGGCTCCAGCGGTAGCCGGCCTGGGCGAGGGCCTTGCACCGCGGGCAGTGGGCGGGCAGGGCCGCCGGATCCGACGAGGTCACGGGGCGGCGCTCCAGCACGGCCACGCCGCAGGGGCCCTCGCCCGGCCGGATCGGGGTCCGATCCAGCTGGCGCGCGGCGATGCCACGGCTGGCGGCCGGGGCATACATCTGGGACCCGGACTCGAACAGCAGCACCGTTGCGCCGTCCAGACCCAGCGTCAGCACCCGTTCCAGCAGCACGTCGAGGGTCACGTGCAGGTCCAGGCTGGACGAAATCGCGATGTCGATGGTCCGCAGCGCCTGCAACTGGGACAGGCGCATCGAGGTCTGGCGGTGCAGGCGGGCGTTTTCCAGGGCCGCCGCCCCGATGTCGGCCAGGATGCCGAGGGCCTTGATCTGTCCCGGGGTGAACGGCCGCCGCTCGCGCGTCGTGGCCACGCTGAGGACCCCGGTCAGGCGTCCCCCCACGACCATGGGCGTGCATACGGAGTAGCGGATGTCCGCCCGGGGATTCGCGGGGGTGAACCGCGGGTCCGCGCAGGGGCCCACCAGGGCCACGGCCTCCTGGGATCGGGCCACCCACCCGGCGATGCCTTCGGTCAGCGGATGCCGCCGGCCGATCATCACCGAGCGGCCCGCGCCACGCACCGCGGCCACTTCCAGGGTGTCGCCGTCCCGGGACGGCAGCAGGATGGACCCCTCGTCCGCCTCGCACTGCCGGATCGCGGCCTCCACCACCTCGTCCAGCACCCGCTGGAAATCCAGGGTGCGGCTGATGGCCAGGCTCATTTCGAAGATCGCGACCGTTTCGCGCAACTGGATGTTTTCGACGCGCAGGCGGCGGACGGCCATCGCCCGGGCCAGGATCGGCAGGATTTCCGTCAGCCGGAACGGCTTCAGGAGGTAGTCGAAGGCGCCGACCTTCATCGCGTCCACGGCGGTTTCCACCGTGCCCTGCCCCGTGACGACGATGCCCACGAGGTTCGGGTCCGCCTCCAGGCCGGACCGCAGCAGCGAGATGCCGTCCACCTGCGGCATCATCAGATCGGTCAGGAGGATGTCGAACGTGCTGCCGCGCAGGATGGCCAGGGCCTCGTCGGCCCGCGTGGTGCCGACGGTCTCGTAGCCCTGACCGCTGAGCAGCCCGGTCAGCAGGGACAGGATCTCGGGCTCGTCGTCCACGACGAGGACCCGTCCCATCGAGGGCTGCGGCAGGACCATCGCCATCGGCTTCCCTCGTCAGGTCGTCGGCGTTCGCGCCGCGGTCGGCAGGCCTTCCGGCGGCAGGACCACCAGCACCGACGTTCCGACATCCACGGTGCTCCGGATCCGGATCGTGCCGCCGTGCTCGGCCACGATGCGGCGGCAGATCGACAGGCCCAGGCCCGTTCCCCGACCCTCGGGCCGGGTCGTGAAGAAGGGTTCCATCACCCGCGGCAGCACGTCGGCCGGGATCCCCTGGCCGGTATCGGCGACCTCGATCTGCACCGAACCCGGCAGCGCCTCGGCGGCCGGCGCCGGTCCCACGCGGATCGTCAGGGTGCCGCCCCTGGGCATCGCGTCGACCGCGTTGGTGATGAGGTTCAGGAGGATCTGCCGCAACTGCTGGCGGTCGGCCTGGACCCGGGGCGATCCGGGGTCGAACTCCCGGACCACGGCGACGCCCTGCTTCTGCAGGACGTGCCGGACCAGTTCCAGGGTCCCGTCGGCCTCCTCCGAGGGATCCACCGGCGCCCGGAGGGGCGGCCCCCGTCGGCAGGACACCAGGAGGCTGCGGACCAGGCGGGCCATCCGCGCGGTTTCCTGGTCGATGACCACCAGGCCGGCCCGCTTCGGATGGTCCAGGGGCATGTCCATCAGCAGCTTTTCGGTCCAGAGCATGATCGCCGTCAGGGGATTGTTCAGTTCGTGGGCCACGCTGGCCGCCATCTCGCCGACGGTCGCCAACTTTCCGGCCTGCCAGAGCTGCTCGGTGCTGTTCTGGATTTCTTCCCGCTTGCGATCCAGTTCCAGGGTCAGGACGACGAGGCCCCGGGACGTCTGGTCCAGTTCCTCCCGGAGGATCCGGATGGTCTGCCGCGCCTGGTCCAGTTCCTGCCGCAGGCGCGCCGCTTCGTCGTCATTGAGGAGCGTCATGTTCGCCACTTCCGCACCGTCACGATCGTGCCCCGCCCGGGCGTCGATCGCAGTTCCATCTCGTCGGTCAGGCGCCGCGAGCCCGGGAGGCCCATCCCCGGGCTTCCGCTGGAGGACCATCCCTCGGTCAGCGCCTGATCGATATCGAGGATCCCCGGTCCCTCGTCCTCGAACACGATCTCGAGGCCGACGGCGTTCTGCCGGCCCACCGTCCTCCAGCGGACGTGGCCGTTCCGGGCATGGATGAACACGTTGCGCGCCAGTTCCGAGGCTGCCGTCACCACCCGCGTGACGTCGGCCAGACCGAAGCCCAGGGCGGTCGCGGCTTCGCGGATGGCCCGGCGCACGGCCACGACGCTCGCTTCCGAGTCGATGATCAACCGGCCTTCGATCTGCACGTCGCCCATGGTGCGCACCCCGTTCCGGAGGCGGCCCCGCTGCGGTATCTGCTTGATTCGACAGTGCCAGCGCACCGGGGCCCTGTCAACGCACGGGGGAAGCGGCCCGCGGCATGACGCGGCGGTTCAGGGCCGGAGGGGGGAAGGGACCCGGCGGCGACGCAGGGCCAGGAGGCCCAGGGGCACCAGCATCAGGACGAGGGACGTCCACCGGCCCGGGGTGGCCGCGGCCGTGCAGCCGATGTTGTTGGTGCTGCTGACCCACCCGTCGTTGTAGTCGCTGTGGATCGTGGTCTTCTGCGTGTGGCCGTTGAAGTCGGCCTGCAGGCTGGACGTGTCGCGGCGGTCGTACTCGTACTTGTACAGGTCGCCTTCGCCGGCCTTCGGGAAGCCGTCCACTTCCCACGAATACTCGATGCCGTAGATGGGATCGCCGGTGTCGGTGTACCCCAGGGCCAGCACCGCCAGGAAGTCGCCGTTGTCGTGCCCCGATTCGCTTTCCCGGCGCAGGTCGATGATCGCGACGTCGGCGTCCTGGACCGCGTGGATCGTCACCGCGCCCAGGCTTCGGCCCCCGACCTTCAGATCCACCACGTGGTCGCCGGGGGTCAGGGGGGTCACGACCAGCCACTCGCGGTCCTCGAACAGCCAGGTCTGGTCCGCGTAGGCGTCCATGCCCTCGCCGGCCTGGGACACCTCCAGGACGCCGTTGCCATACAGGCGCCGGCCGGTCGCGTCGGCATATTCCACCAGGAAGGTCGCGGTGCCGCCGACCAGGACGTTCACCGGCCCGTTCACGCGGAATTCCTCGCGGCCGGCGTCGATGAACAGCGGGCCCGCGAAGGTCAGTTCGGCGGTCTTCGGCTGGGCGACCTCGATCGCGGCGCGGCCCCAGGCGCGGGTGCCCGCCTCGTTGCGCCAGATCACGACCTCGGTGGTGCCGGGGCCCGTGGCCCTGCAGCGGAAGTCGGTCTGCGTGGCGTCGGAGTGCCGGTCCCAGAGGTCCAGGACGCCCGTGTCCAGGGACTCGGCCCAGGCGCTTTCCAGGTTCATCTTGTCGTGGTCCCGGAGGGCGTACATGCGCATCTCGGCGCCGACCACGTAGGGAATGTGGAGGTCGTCGCCCGGGGGATGCAGCGGATCGAAGGGCTTGAAGTCGAAGACGAAGTCGAGGTCGTCGTGGAAGTTGACCTGGTCCTGGGGACAGCCGGCCAGGAAGCCCAGGGCCACGACGGCCAGGCCGAGGATGGGGAACGTGGTCCGTCGCATGATCGCCTCCTTCCATAGGACGCAGGAATTGAGTTCCGGGGATCAGGAAGGAGCAAGGGTCGTGCCGTGGGACCGGTTCTGGGTGGGATGGTTTGGAAATACCCGATATGACGTTGAAATAGCGGCGCCAGCCAGGGCGGGAGAGGGGCGCCGATTCCGGCAGGATGGAGCGTGATCGCACCATGGACCCCCCGGGAGTGGAGGGTACATGCTCCACCCTCCACCCTCCACCCTCCACCCTCCACCCCCGCCCCTCGCCCCCCGCCTCCCCCCAACCCCCTGCCCAGGAAGTTCGCGACAATCACAGTGTCATACGCGTCCCGTGACGCCCGGCAGGCGCGTCTGCGGCGCGCAAGCGCCCGCAGCACGCGCCGTGGTTCGCGCCGCGGCGGACTTCTGGATTGGGCCCGAGGCGACTACGTCTCCGGCGCGATTGGGATCGCGCCTACGCCTCCGTGCTCGGGCCAGCGCGGCCGCCGCCGTCGGCGCGAACCATTTTAGACTGGCGGGTCAGTTCGGGCATTGACAAGCCCGGCGCGCTGGAAGGACACTGGGGCACGCTCGCTTCCGAGGCAGGTCATGAGTTCCTACGACGACGCCCGCAAGCAGGTTCTGGATGCAGCGATCACAATGACGCGGCGGGGGATGCTGGTCGGCACGGGCGGCAACGTTTCCGTGCGGATCGGCGACCAGGACCTCCTGGCCATCACGCCGTCCCAGCGCGACTACCTGGACCTCGTCCCCGATGACATCTGCGTGGTCGGGTTCGACGGGGTCCCGGTCGAAGGCGCCTTGGCCCCGTCGGTCGAAACCCGGATGCACATCGCGGTGTACCAGGCCCGACCCGACGTGAACGCCATCCTGCACACCCACCAGGTCCACGCCAGCGTGTTCGCGATCCTCGGGGAACCGATCCCGGCCCTGACGGACGAGCAGGTGGCGAACCTCGGCAACACGGTGGCCGTGGTCCCGTACGGCCTGTCCGGCAGCGAGGACCTGATGGCGAACATCCAGGCCGCCGTGGGCAACAAGTGCAACGCTTTCGTGCTGCAGAGCCACGGCGCGCTGCTGCTGGGCCTGGACCTGCCGCGGGCGCTGCGCAATTCGGAACTGCTGGAAAAGACGGCGCACGCCTACCAGATGGCCCTGGCCACGGGGAAGCCCGTGTGTCGCCTGCCCGACGACGTCGAGGCGGCGGTGTTCGACCTGTTGAAAAGCGATCAGCGCGTCGAGGTGCGGCGCAAGCGCAAGGCGAAGGAGGCCCGATCATGAGCGACTACGGAATGACCCACTGGCCGGACGCGGACGACATCCAGGCCCGCCTGGATCGCCTGGTGCAGCAGCCCATGCGCAGGATCCGGCCCGATCGCCTGGACGAATACACGAGGTGGTTCGACACCCGCTGCGCCAAGTCGAAGGCCCTGAACGCCGAGGCCTGCCAGTACATCCCGGGCGGCGTCCAGCACAACCTGTCCTTCAACCACCCGTTCCCGCTGGCGTTCACGCGCGCCGAAGGGGCGCACCTGTGGGACGTGGACGGCAACCAGTACATCGATTTCCTGCAGGCCGGCGGCCCGACCCTCCTGGGCTCGAACTACCCGCTGGTCCGGGCGAAGGTGTTCGAACTGCTGGAGCACTGCGGCCCCTGCACGGGCCTGTTCCACGAGTACGAACTGAAACTGGCCGAACTGATCAGCAAGCACATGCCGTCCATCGAGATGTTCCGCATGCTGGGCAGCGGCACCGAGGCGGTCATGGCCGCCATCCGCGCCGCCCGGACGTTCACCGACAAGTCCAAGGTCATCAAGGTCGGCGGCGCCTACCACGGCTGGTCCGACCAGATGGTGTACGCGCTGCACATCCCCGGCACCGGCGCGATGGAGGCCGTGGGCATCCCGCGGGGCTGCACCAAGGACACCATCGAATTCTTCCCGAACGACCTGGAGGCCCTGGCCGCCCTCCTGGACAAGAACGAGGACAAGGGCGGCACCGCCTGCGTCATCGTCGAGCCCTTCGGCCCCGAGAGCGGCACGCGGCCGATCCGTCACGACTTCAACTACAAGGTCCGCGAGCTGTGCGATGCCCACGGCACCCTGATGATCTTCGACGAAGTCGTCACCGGCTTCCGGGTGGGCATGGGCGGCGCCCAGGGCTACTTCGGCATCAAGCCCGACCTGACGACCTTCGGCAAGTGCATCGCGGGCGGGTACCCGGCGGCCGGCGGCCTGGGCGGGCGCAGGGACGTGATGTCCGTGCTGGCGGCGGGCGTGCAGTCCGGGAAGGCGCGCGCCTACGTGGGCGGCACCCTGTCCGCGAACCCCCTGTCCTGCGTGGCGGGCTACTGGTCGCTGGTCGAAACCGAGCGGACGCAGGCCTGCCAGAAGGCCGGCCGGGCCGGCGACCTGCTGGCCAAGGGCATCCAGGACATCTTCGACCGCAAGGGCCTGCCGTTCGTGGCGTGGAACCACGCGTCGATCGTCCACCTGGAAACGTCGGGCGCGATGCTGGTGGACATCATGAACCCCGACGCCCTCGGGGAGGCGATGGGGCGCAAGCACCTGATGGAGCAGATGGGCATGGCCTACACGGCCGAGGGGCTGATCACCATCGCCGGCAGCCGGCTGTACACCAGCCTGGCGGACACCGACGAGGTCGTCGAGGCGGCTCTGGCCGGCTTCGAGCGCGCATTCGGAAGCATCGAGGGCACCTGAGCCATTGGGAAAAGGAGCCGCCCACCAAAGGAGGATTTCATGGACGCGAACCTGAAGAAGCGCCTGGCCGAAAAGATCGAAGACAGCGAGTTCGGGGTCGGGGACATCGCGGACTACCTGGTGCTGTTCGCTGCCGTGGGCAACGAGAACGACGACGTGAAGGACGAGGTCGAGGGCTGGAACCGCGTGGTGGTGCTGCAGTTGCAGGACAGCGACGCCTACTGGATCAAGGTGGTCGACGGCACGTTCACGACCGGCACCGGCAGCCCGGAGGGCGCGGATGTCGTGCTGCGGGCCAAGGGCGCGACGATCGCCGCGATCCTCTGCGGCGACAAGGACGCCACGATGGCCTACACCACCGGCTCGCTGAAGATCGACGGCAAGTTGTCGGACGCCGTGAAGATGCGCTCGTTGATCGGCGCCGTGCGCGAGGTCATCGAGGACTAGGAGTTCGTCCACGTCTACGTCGATGGGCGGGGGAGGAGCATGGACCCGGTCCTGGTGATCGCCTGCGACGTGGGGACCACCGGCACCAAGACCTGCCTGGTGCGCATCGGGCGGTCGCTGGACATCGTCGCGTCCCGGTACGCCACCTACCCGCTGCACACGACCCCCGACGGCGGCGTCGAACAGGCGCCAGACGATTGGTGGGACGCCGTGACCACCAGCATCCGCAGCATCGTCGACGAGGATCCCGAGCGGGCGCGGCAGGTGGCGGGCCTGGCCTTCTGCTGCCAGATGCAGGGCTCCCTGCACGTGGATCGCGACGGCCGACCGCTGCGCAACGCGATGATCTACATGGACGGCCGGGCCACCGAACAACTGCGCAAGGGCCTGTGCGACGGCTGGTTCAAGGTCCAGGGCTTCAACGCGATCCAGGCCGCACGGACGCTGCAGGTGACCGGGGGCCTGTCCACGTCGCCCAAGGACCCGGTCTGGAAGTACCACTGGGTGCGGGATCACCAGCCGGACCTGTTCGCCCGTACCGACAAGTGGCTGGACGTGAAGGACTACCTGGTCCTGCGCGCGACGGGCCGTGTCGCCATGACGCTGGACTCGGCCCACGCGACGTTCCTGTTCGACACGCGTCCCGGACGCCTGGGGTGGCACGAGGGGCTGTGCCGCACCTACCGGGTGGACGCTGCCCACCTGCCGCCGGTCATCAAGTCCACGGACCTCGTCGGGGGCCTGTCGGCCAGCGCGGCGGCCAGCACCGGCCTACCCGAGGGCGTCAAGGTCTTCGGCGGCGGCGGCGACGCATCGCTGATCCCGGTGGGCGCCGGGTGCGTGAAGAAGAACGACATCCACGTCTACTACGGCACGTCCGGGTGGGTCATCGCCAGCGTCGAACGACGCATGGTGGACCCGTCGCGCTTCATCGCGTCGATCCTGGGCGCCATCCCGGGCCGGTACAACTACATCGCCGAGATGGAAACCGCGGGCTACTGCCTGCAATGGATGCGCGACAAGGTGCTGCGGTCGGTGCCGGGCACGCAGGCGGCGGCCGATGCGGTGACGTACGCGGTGATGGACGAGGCGGCCGAGGCGACGCCCCCCGGGGCGGGCGGCGTGCTGTATGCGCCCTGGCTGCACGGGATCCGGGCGCCGTCCGAGGACCCGGCGGCGCGCGGCATGTTCGTGGGGGTGGGGCTGGACACGGATGCGCCGCGACTGGTAAGGGCCGTGATGGAGGGGGTGGCCTTCCACACGCGCTGGATGCTGGAGGCGGTCGAGCGCAACGTGCCGCGGCAGGCCCAAATCCGCTTCGTGGGCGGCGGCGCGCGCTCGAAGGTGTGGACGCAGATCCTGGCGGACGTGACGGGGCGCGTCGTGCGGCCCCTGGCGAACCCGGTGGACGCCGGGGCCCTGGGCGCCGCCATCGTGTGCGGCGTGGGGCTGGGCGCCCTGCGGCGCTTCGAGGACGCGGACGGCCTGATCCCCGAAGGTCCTCCCGTCCTGCCGCGGCCCGAGGTCCGGGCCCTGTATGATCGGCAGTTCCTGGCCTTTTCGACGTTGCACAAGGCGACCCGGCGCGTGAACCGCCGGCTGGCCGCGAACGGGGGATGAATGACCGCGACCCGTGACGGCAAGGCGCCGTTGGCTCCCCGCTCCCGCAGCCGCCAGAAGATCCTGGACGCCGCCCTGGGGGCCTTTTCCCGACGCGGGTTCCACGAAACCAGGATGGAGGACATCGCGGCCCTGGCCGGGGTGGCCAAGGGCACGCTGTACTACAACTTCCCGTCCAAGGCGGACCTCTTCGCGGCGCTGGTGTGCGAAGGGATGGAGATGTTCATCACCGTGCTGGACCGGGAGATCGTGTCCGACCTGCCGTTCCCGGAGCACTTCCGGCGCCTCGTCGGGGTCCACGTGGAGCTCCTGCTGCGTTGGCGCGACCTGTTTGTGACCGCATCGAACCCCGTGACCCACGGCTTCGCTCCGGACATCGTCGAACGGGTCGAGGCGGCCCGGGATCGGTACGTCGGGTATGTCGCCGGCATCATCCGGAAGGGCCAGGAGACCGGCTACCTGCGCCCCCTGGATCCCGACCTGCTGGCGTCCGAAATCCTGGGGATCATCGACGGGATCCTGCGGCATCAGAGCCGCACCAGGACGCCCCACTCGCGGGACGCGCTGACGTCCGAGGTTCACGCGCTGCTGGTCCACGGGCTGCTGGCGCCACGGCCGGCGAGGGATGGTGCGGGGGCGGAGCCGAAGCCGCCTCGGGGCGATCCAGGATAGAGGGTGGTGGACGAAGGAGGGCGCATGCGGCGGCTGTTGGCGGCGATCGTGGTGATCGGGGTCGGGAGCCTGGCGGCGGGGTGCGGCGCCGGGTCGTCCACGGGCGATGCGGGAATGGACGCGACGGTGCCGGACGTTCCGGGGGACGTCGTGCCCGAGGTGGCGCCGGACGTTCCCCCCGTGGACGCCTGCGCCGGCAACACGGCCTTCGAGGTCGGCGCAGGCGTATACGACATCACGGGCTCGACGGTCGGCCGCGGCATGATGGGCTACGTCATCATGTCCCAGATCGACGAGGGGCTGCACATGCGCCTGCATGCGCGGGCCTTCGTCATCGCCAGCCCGTGCAACGGCAAGCGCGTGGCCCTGGTCGTCACCGAGGACCAGGCCATGTTCCAGGCGGTCCAGATGGAGGTCGTCAAGCGCCTGAGGGCGAAGTACGGCGACCTGTACACGGACGCCAACGTGCTGCTGGCCGCGACGCACAACCACAGCGGCCCGGGCGGGCTGTCCGCCTATTCGTTGTACCAGTTCATGCCCGTGGGCGGCTTCGACCCCTGGCACTTCGAGGTGGTCGTCGACGGCATCGTGAAGGCCATCGGCCGGGCCCACGACAGCCTGCAGCCGGGCCGGGTGCGCCTGGCCCAGGGCGACCTGCAGGACACCGGCATCAACCGTTCGCCCGACGCGTTCGCGACGAATCCCGAGGCGGACCGTTCGGGTTTCCCGAACCAGATCGACACCACCAACACCGTGCTGCGCCTGGAGGCGACCGACGGCACGCCCGTGGGCGCGATGGACTTCTTCGGGGTCCACGTCACCAGCGTCGGGGCGAACAACAAGCTGATCACCAGCGACAACAAGGGGTACGCGGCCTACCTGTTCGAGCGCGCGATGGGCGCGGACCACGCGGCGGCGGCGGGCTTCACGGCCGGATTCTTCAACACCACGGCCGGCGACGTCAGTCCGAACGTGCACGGCTTCTCGTTCGAGGCGAAGGACGGCGTGAAGGACTTCGCGGACATGAAGGAATCGGCGCTGAAGCAGTACCAGGGCGCGAAGACCCTGTTCGACGGCGCGACGCAGGACCTGGTCGGCCCGGTGGACTACCGGCAGCAGTTCGTGAAGATGGACGCCGTCACCGTGCTGGGCAGGTACGCCGACGGCACCGATCGGTCGACCTGTCCGGCGGCCACCGGCATGTCGATGTTCGCGGGCGGCCTGCTGGACTGGCCCGGTTCGACGCCCCAGGGCGAAACCTGCGCGAAACTGGAGGGCAGCTACTGCACGGATTGCCAGGCCGAAAAGCCCATCTCCGTGCCGATCGGCGATTCGGACCCGCCGCTGGCCCCGAACGTCATGCCCTTCCAGATCATCCGCCTGGGGTCCCTGGTCCTGGCGGGCGAGCCCTTTGAAACGACGACGGTGGCGGGCCTGCGGATCCGGCAGACGCTGGGGGCGACGCTGGCCCCGGCCGGCGTCCAGCGCGTGGTGGTCGTCGGCTACTCGAACGCGTACGCCGGGTACATGACCACGCGCGAGGAATACGCGCTGCAGGACTACGAGGGCGCCTCCACGCAGTTCGGGCCGTGGCAACTGGCCGCGGTGACGCAGAGCCTGGACGGCCTGGCGACCGCGATGCGGGACGGTCTGGCGAACGACCCGGGGCCGGCGCCCGTGGACCGCGTGCCGACCACCGACAAGCTGGGCGAACTGAACGACCGGGACGGCACGCCCGACGGGACCCCCTTCGGGGACGTCGCCCAGGACGTCGCCGAGTCCGTGGACAAGGGCGGAACCGCCACGGCGATCTTCTGGTCGGCCCACCCGGCCAACGACCTGCGGATCCAGGGCACCTACCTGGCGGTCGAACGGAAGGACGGCGGGACCTGGATCCGCGTGGCCGACGACGGCGCCTTCGAGACCCGGATGCGGTGGGCGCGGAAGAATTGTGCGCCGGCCGCGGACTGCTCCCAGGCGACCATCACGTGGGAAATCCCCCCGGACGCGGCCGCAGGAGCCTATCGAATCAAGCACTTCGGATCATCCAAGGGGATGGATGGGACGCTGACGCCCTTCGAAGGCACGTCCCGCGAATTCGTTGTACCCTAGGGTCCTCGGGTTCATCAGAGGGGAGGTCGTCATGGACGGACAACGTGCGTCACGATCCCGGATTCGTCCCATTGCGGGGGGGCTCCTGCTCCTGTGGATCGGCGGCGCGCTGGCCCTGGCGGGGTGCATGCCGGACATCGGGACCCAGACGGTTCCCGAGGCGATGGAGTTCGATCCCGGCACGGGGAGGGTGCCCCAGCCGACCGTGCTGGTCATCAACCCCGCCACGGGGAAGATCGACATGAGCCTGGCGGGGGTGACGGTGCCGGCGGACTGCCTGGCGCAGACGGCGATGCCCGTCGCGCAGTGCGAGTTCTACCAGTACCTGCAGTCGCTGGACGGCTTCCCGACCACGGCGGGGGCCATCGCGCCGGCGACCGCGGCCCTGATTCCGGCCAGCCTGAAGGCCACGAACGTGGTGGTCGTCGACATCGCCCGCCAGAAGACGTTTCCGGACCTCGCGTTCGGCGTTGACGAGGCGACGAAGAACCTGACGATCGATCCGACGGCGGGATGGGACGTGGGGGCCCTGTATGTCGGGGCGGTGCGCGGCTATGCGAACGGCGTCAAGGCCGTCGGCCCCGTCGAGGCCGTCGATGGCATCGAGGTCGTGGCCTCGTCGGTGATGTTCCTGCTGAAGGAGGAAACGTCGCTGATGTGCGGGGCCGCGACGGCGGCGGACATCCCCGCGTCGTGCCCGTACATGACCCTGCTGACCCAGCAGATGCCCGACGCCGAGGCGCGTGCGTCGCTGGTCAGTCTGGAGGCGGTGCGTCAGGGGCTCGGCGCCCTGGGCGCCTTCGGGGCGATGACGGACCTGGGCGGGATGCCGAAGGCCGAACAGGCCGTCCTGTGGGCCTTCCCGACCCATTCGGCGTCGGTCATCGAGCTGGACCCCACGAAGGGCCTGCTGCCCAAGGTGAACGGCACGCGGGAGATCCGCCTGAAGGTGAAGGGCGAGGTCGATCCGGCCACCGTCACGGCGTGGTCGCTGGACGCCCCGGGCACCGTGTTCCTGCTGGACCTGACGGCGCTGGCGAACGACGACCTGGGCGGGGGCCTTCCGGCCTTTTCGGTGGCGGTCGCCGACGGCGCGCTGGTGCTGACGGCCGACGCGGACCTGCCCGACGGCCACACGATCGCGACGCTGGTCACCACGGGGGTCAAGAACCCCGCGGGAGTGGCCCTGGTCGCGCCGCCGATCACGGTGCTGCTGAAGTCCCGGGGCCCGCTGGTGGACGCCCAGGGGCACTCGCAGGTGCCGTCCGACGTCAGCGACGGCGACGCCGCCCAATTGGAAGGCGGTCGGGCGGACTTCGCGACGCTGCTGGACGACGAGCTGTTCGCCAGCCTGACGGGTCTGGCGCGCGCGGACCTGGCATACGTCTATGGCTTCAACTTCCCGAACCCGTAGGAGGTGCGGCATGGGCACGAAGCGCATGTTGTTGATCCGTGCCGCCCTCGTGGCGGCGGTGGTTCTGGTTGCAGCCCAGGCGCGCGCGGGCGGCTTCCTGGTCTATGACGTCAGCGGCGAGGCGGTCGCGAAGGGCTCGGCCGTGGTCGCCAGTTCGACCGCGCCCGACGCCGTCTGGTACAACCCCGCGGGCATCGCCTTCGGGGCCCCCTACCAGTTCTCGCTGGGCACGGTCTACACGACGGCCGACAACACCTTCAGCCCGAAGGGCGGCGGCAAGGACGTCGGCAGCGTCCCCGGCAACTACTTTCTGCCGCACCTGTTCGCGTCGGTGCGCGCGACGGACTGGCTGTACGTCGGCGTCGGCGGGTACTCGGTCTACGGCCTGGGCACCGAGTGGCCGAAGGACTGGGTCGGCCGCGTTTCGACCATCAAGTCCGCCCTGACCACCGCGACCATCAACCCGACGATCACGTTCAAGCCCCACAAGGACGTGGCGATCGGCATCGGCTTCGACGCGGTCCGCAGCGCGCTGGACGCCAACCAGGGGCTGCCCGAACCCATCGGCGGGACCGCGCGGTTCGGCGCGGCGGGCTGGGGCTACGGCGCGAACGTCGGCGTCCTGTGGCGCGCCATCCCCGACAAGCTGAGCGTGGGCGTCACCTACCGCAGCCGCATCACGCTGGTCATGGACGGCCGCATCGACGTCGCCCCGCGGCCCGAGTTCCTCCGGGACCTGCCCAGCGGCAAGGTCCACACCGAACTGACGCTGCCGGACATCTTCGCGTTCGGCGTGTCGTTCCGGCCGGTGCCCGAGGTCGAACTGGGGGTGGACGCGAACATCGTCGCGTGGAGCACCTATGACAAGACCGTGCTGAAGCGCGACAACGCGGCGGACATCGTCATGGACCACGGCTGGACGGACGCCCTGGTCCTGCGCATCGGCGTGGACTGGGCGACGCCGGTGAAGGGCCTGAACGTGCGGGCCGGCCTGATCTATGACAAGACGCCGGTCCCCGACGAGGTGCTGGAGCCCTCCACGCCCGATGCGGATCAGATTGACGTCTGCCTGGGCCTCGGCTACCAGTGGAAATGGCTGAAGGCGGACCTGGGGTACCAGTTGATCGCGTTCCTCCCGCACGAGGCCACGACCGGACGCCTGGGTCCCGAGGGCAAGTACACGACCCTCGGCCATTTCCTGGCCCTGACGATGACCTTCCAGTTCGGTGAACCGGCGGTGCGTCCCCTGGCCGCCTCCGCCACTCCGTGACCCTGCGACGTGAGGAGCGATCGATGCGATGTGCGATGCGAGGAATCGGAGCGACGACTGCGGTGCTGGCGGCCCTGACGGCCCTGGCGTCCTGTGGGGGGGATGCGCCGGCGACGCAGCCCTATCCGCCCACGCGCCTGAAGACGGACTACCAGTACCTGAAGGACGGCTACGGCCGCTATGTGACGCTGCACGGCGTCAACCTGTCGGCGTCGGCCAAGCTGCCCGCGAAGGTCGGTGACGACGTGATCTTCGGGGTGGACGGGGTCAGCCCGAAGGTCCACCTGCCGTTGCTGCAGGGCACGCCGTCGTACCTGGGCAAGCCGTTCCCGGGCTATGCGGTCACGCTGGCCGAAATCGCCCCCTTCGCGGACGCCGAGATGAAGAAGCTGCGCGACGCGGGCTTCAACAGCATCCGCCTGATGATCAACTGGGAGGGGGCCGAGCCCTCGGGCCGCGGCGTGTACGACATGGACTACATCCGGTCCATCCGCACGGTGGTCCAGGCCGCGAACAAGGTCGGCGTGTACGTGCTGATGGACATGCACCAGGACATGTTCAGCCGGTTCCTGGCCACGAACTACAACGAGCACCCCGATGCGACCGACGACATCGGGAAGTTCCTGGGCGCGCTGTTCCCGCCCTACACCGACGTCGTCCGTGGCGAGGGCGCGCCCCGGTGGGTCGTCCAGGCCTGCCTGCCGGAAAAGGACATCGACTCGCCGCACTGGGCCCAGCCGCGCCTGCTGGCGAACATGGACCTGCCGGCGCTGTGCGACGTGCTGGACGTGTATCGCCTGATCACGGGGAAGGACCTGCTGGACGGCCTGGCCGGCGAGGTGGTCCGGGGGACCTGCGTGGATCCCGTGGGCCAGAAGGACGCGTTCTGCGAAACGATCGCGTCCTACTCCGAACTGCCGCCCTGCGGCACCGGTGTCACGGGCCTGTGCAACAGCCTGCCGGGCTGGGCGGCCGGCGTGACGGGCTACATCTGCGATCCGGCGCACGAGACCTGGCCCATGACCGAATCGTCCGGGATGCTGCCGTTCTTCCCCTGGGGCGCGGCCCTGGCCACGTCGCTGGAGGTGAACCGCTGCTATGCGTGCATGTTCGCGGGGGCGAAGGTGTTCCCGTCCCAGACCGCCCCGGTGTGCGACGACGATCCCTGCGACGGCGCCACTCCGCCCGCCGAGTGCGCCGATCCCTGCCGCCCGCCCCGGACGCCGACGCCCGTCGCGTCCTGCCCGGCGGAAAAGGTGAAACAGGTCCAGGTGCAGGCCTATGTGCAGGACGCCTATGCGCGCATGTGGCAGCAGGTCACGTGCCAGGTGAAGGACCTTCCCAACGTGGCCGGCTACGACATCATGAACGAGCCGTCCAGCGCCATGTACTACCTGATCGCCGCGTCGGTGTTCGCGTCCACGGGCCTGACGGACGAGGCGCGCAGCGTGCTGGTCAGCCTGCTGGGCAAGGACGAGGGGACGCTGTTCCACAAGGTCCTGACCGGGCTGCGCCTGTTCCCGCCGATCCCGTCGAAGGTGCTGGCCGACGGGGTGACCCCGAACCCCGACTACGACGCGGGAAAGGCGGCGGTGCTGGCCGAGTGGGGCCTGGACAAGGTGGACTTCCTGGGCGCGGTGGGCCTGCTCAGCGGCTTCGACTGGAACTTCATGCGCCCCTTCCACGAAAAGACCGGGCAGGCGATCCAGGCCGTGGATCCGGAAGCGGTCCTGTACCTGGAAGGCGCGATGGGCGGCACGGGCTTCTCGCTGTCGGGGACGGCCTCCCTGACGCGGCCCGAGGGGTTGAAGGAAATCGTGTATGCGCCGCACTTCTACCCGGACATCATGCCCTGGCTGTCCTTCGGCTTTCGGCCGCGATGCTACGAAAAGGACGAGGTGCGCTGGCGCGACTACACCGACAACCTGAAGGCCAACATGTCCACGGCGTCCTGGTCCCTGGGCCACGCCCCCGTCGTGTTCGGCGAGTTCGGGGTGTGGTTCAACTTCTGCGGGTACGAGGACGATCCCGACCAGCGCGCACTGGGCCTGTCGTTTTCGCACCAGTTCCTGGACAGCATGTACGAAGGCTTCGAGTCGCTGGGCCTGTCGCGGATGCAGTGGTCCTATGCGCCGGACACGGACGCGGAGTACGGCGAGTGGTACGACCACGAGGACTTCAGCATCCAGGGGCCGGACCGGAAATGGCGCGGCGAGCAGGCCTGGTCGCGGCCCTACGCCCGGGCACTGGCCGGCAAGCCCGTCGCGACGCACTTCTGGTCGCGGTTCCACGACTATGATCCGCAGCACCACAGCGGGGTCGTGGACCCGGAACGCGAGTTCGTCGTGACCTACGAGCGCAAGGAAACGGGCGCGCCGACCGAAATCGTCGTGCCGGACGCGCAGTATGGCGACGGGTTCTTCGTGTGGCTTTCCGACGGCCGGGCGGCCTTCGATCCCGAAAGCCGCGTCCTGTACCACTACCCCGAGGCGGAGGCGCCCGGGACGGTGCACTCGGTCCGGCTGCTGCCGCCCCTGGAGGGGAACCCCCCGACCGGCTGGCAGTACTTCTTCCACGGCACCCAGGTGATCGCGGGCGATTGACGACCGGAGGGCCCATGAGCAGGCGCACGATTCTGCAGACCCTGGCGATCCTGACGGTCCTGGCGTTCCCGCCGGCGATCCTGGCCGACGAGCCGCCCGACGACGTGGTGTCTCCCGCACCCGCAGCGCCCGCCGAGCCCTCGGCACCCGAGGCGGTCCCGGCGACTGCGGCAGTCGCGGAACCCCCGGCGACCGGCGCCCCGCGGTGGCCCGGGCCGCACCTCGGCCTGCGGACGATCGCGTCGGTGGATCTGCAGGGCGCGTACAACCCGCTGGGCATCCAGGTGATCGGGTCCATCGACCGCCGGTGGGTCTACGACGTCGACCAGAAGCGGAACATCGAATGGTCGTTCGTGCAGGCCGGCCTGAATGCCATGGTCAGCCCGGCCATCGCGTCCGCGGGGCTCCACATGGACTGGACGCCCGCAGCCGTCCTGAACCTGCGCTTCCAGACCGACGTGATCGGCTACTACGGCGTCATGGGGGCCCTGCGGCAGTTCGACCAGCGGCCGAAGCAGTTCGACGTGGACCGCAACGCGGACAGCCTGCCGGGCCGCGACCGGTCGGGCCTCGCCTTCCGGGTGATGCTGCAGCCCACCGTGGCGCTGCAGGTCAGCAAGGTCATTGTCCGCAACCAGTGCAACCTGTCGCTGTACCGCTTCGTGGGCTCGGGGAACTTCTTCTACGACTACGAAAACGACACGCTGATGGCCCCGACCGAACTGCTGGTGTTCAACCAGACCTTCGTGCTGATCGAAACGTGGAAGGCAAAGCGGGATGCCCTTCTGTACGTGGGGGCCCTGTACGACGTCACCTACGCGGCCCGGACCGAGGTCCGCCGGCAGCGCGTCGGTGGGATCGTCCTGCTGCAGCCGAAGGACCCCTGGGGGCCGCTGGACCGCCTGCGCATCTACGTGATGGGAGGCTGGATCTTCGAGGACCAGAACCGCCGCAACGAGCCCTTCGTCGCCGGCGGCATCGGCACGGATTTCGACCTCTAGGCCCGGTTCATCGACATTTACAGTCCGGATGGCTAGAGTGTCCAAGGTGCGATTCTGACGTCCCAAACGGGATCCGGATGGCCTGGAGGCGGCGATGGGCAGCCCCTTGGAAGTGGACCCTTCTGCCTGCCCGGCCGGGGCGTCCTGCTTCCATGAACTGGTGGCCCGCCTGTCGGCGCAGTTCTGCTCGATGACGGCCCTCGAAACGGATGCCGGCGTCCAGGACGCCCTGGCGCAGGTCGGCGAGTTCACCGGGGCGGACCGGGCCTACCTCTTCCTCTATTCGCCGGATCGCAGGCGGATGAGCAACAGCCACGAGTGGTGCGCCCCGGGGATCGCCTCCCACATCGATCGGCTGCAGGACATCGATCGGCGCCAGGTCTTTCCGTGGCTGAACGTGCTGCTGGATCGGGGCGAGCCCATCCACATCCCCCGCGTGGCCGACCTTCCCCCGGGGGCCGAGGCGGAGCGGCGGGAGTTCCAGGCCGAGTCCATCCAGTCCCTTCTGCTGGTGCCGATCCGGGATCGCGAAATCGACGTGGGATTCCTGGGGTTCGACTCGGTGCGCCAGGAGCGGCAGTGGCCCGCGGATGCCGTGGCCCTGCTGCAGGTCCTGGGGAACGGGCTCGCCGGGTCCCTGGGGCGTTCGCGCGTCGAAAGGGCCCTGGTCGACAGCGAGGATCGCTTCCGGACGCTGGTCGAAAGCACCAGCGACTGGATCTGGGAGGTGGACGAGAACCTTTGCTTTTCGTACGCGAATCCCGCGGTGACGCTCCTGCTGGGCTACCGTCCGGAGCAGGTTCTGGGGCGGACGCCCCTGGATTTCATGCCCCCGGAGGAGGCGGTTCAAGTCCGGGAAGCCCTGGCCCTTCTGTGGCGGGACCGCCGGCCGATCGTCCGCCTGGAGAACTGGAACCTGACGGCCGACGGGCACCGGGTGCTGCTGGAAACCAGCGGCGTGCCCGTGTTCGATCGGGACGGGCGGTTCCGGGGGTACCAGGGAATCGACCGGGACGTGACGGGCCGGCACCAGGCCGAAATGGACCAGAAGCGCCTGGAAACCAGCCTCCAGCACGCCCAGAAGCTGCAGAGCCTGGGCGTCCTGGTCGGAGGAATCGCCCACGACTTCAACAACCTGCTGACGGGCATCCTGGGCAGCGCCAGCCTGGCCCTCCTGGACATGCCGGGGGACAGCGGCGCAGGCCGCCATTTGCACCGGATCCAGGCGGCGGCCCGGCAGGCCAGCGACCTCACCAACCAGATGCTCGCCTACGCCGGAAAGGGGCGGACCCAGACCGAGCCGGCCCACCTGGACGCGATCGTCGCCAGCGTCACCCACCTGCTCCAGGCGACCATCCCGAAACGGATACGCCTGGACGTGGAGGCCCAGCCGGGGCTGCCCCCGCTGGAGGTCGACGTCTCGCAGATCCGCCAGTTGCTGATGAACCTGGTGCTCAACGCGGCCGAGGCCATCGGGGACCGGGAAGGGCACATCCGGATCGTGCTGTCGGCCCTGGCGGCGGGTGCTCCCCCGCCCCGGGGGGAGGTCTTCGGCCTCCTGCGGGACGATCGGCCGCAGGTCGCGCTGACCGTGGAGGACTCGGGGTGCGGGATGCCCCCGGAACTCGTGACCCGGGTCTTCGATCCGTTCTTTTCCACCAAGTTCCAGGGCCGGGGGCTGGGACTGGCCGTGGTCCTGGGCGTCGCGAAGGCGCACGACGCCCTGGTGGCCGTGCTTTCGCAGGTCGGACAGGGGACGGTGTTCGAGGTGCGGTTCCCCGTGGCCCCCGGTGCGGTTGACCGGGCCGACACCCGGGCGCGTCCGCCCGAGCCGGCCCTGCCGCCGCAGGCCTGGGGGGCCATCCTCCTGGTCGACGACGAACCCTTCATCCGGGATGTGGCCCGGTTGATCCTCGAGCGGGGCGGCTGGAAGGTCGTGGTCGCCGCCGACGGGGCCGCCGGGCTGGAACTCTTCGCGCGGGCGCCCGACACCTTCCGGCTGGTGATCATGGACCTCATGATGCCCGGCATGGACGGGCGCGAGGCGGCCTCCCGGATCCGGGGGGTTCGTCCCGGAGTCCCGCTGATCCTGTCCAGCGGATACCAGGATGACACGGTCCACCACCCGGACCTGGGGAGCGGACCCCTGGCGTTCGTCCAGAAGCCCTACACGGTCGAGCGGCTGCTGGCGGTCGTCGCGGACCTGGTTTCACAGGTCGTTTCCGGCGGGTAGGCGGCACGCCGGAACCGTCACCGCGGGAAACGTGTGCTAGCATGCGCGACCCAGGCCATCCGGAGGATTGCCCATGTCCCAGCAGCGTTTCATCGGCTTTTCCGAGAGCGGCCTTCTCAACGCCCTCGTCCACTACCTGACCCGGGACCTCAAGCGGACCCGCAAGTTCCTGCGCTGCCTGGACTTCCGGAGCGCCGCGGCGAACCGGGTCGTCGCCGACCTCGCGAAGGACCTGACGGAATGCACGTTCTTCGTCGAGCCCGGGCTGGGCGAATTCGGCATCCCCGACGTGGTGATCGTCGCCCGGGCGGGCGAGGCCGAGCGCCGACTGGTGTTCTTCGTCGAGATGAAGGCCAAGTCCTACGTGGATTCGGCCGCTTCGAACCGGAAGGGCTTCAAGGGGCGGAACTTCGGCAGTTTCGTCAACGGCCAGTTGTCCATGCGGTATCGCTTTGCCCGGACCGTGGCGCGATGGGACGCGAACGCGACGGCGGGCCTGGTGGAACCGGCCGAGGTCGCGACGGCGGCGGCGCAGTGCCTGGCCGATGATTTCGGCCGCAGCCGGCACCTTCGCAAGCCCGAGGTCCTGGCGGGGATCGTGTTCGCGATGCGTCCGGACACCCGGGAGCCCGAGGCCGGTTTCCTGGACCGCGTGTTCTACGCGGCCGTGACCGAGGATCGGGCGAACCCCTTCAAGGCTCCCGACACCGAGGCCAACCGGGACCTCTGGCCGTGCTACCCGGCCGGCGCCGTCGGCGACCCGTTCGCGGCGGACGCCTGGGCCCGGACCGGCTGGTGCGGATGGCCGGACATCGAAACGGCCCTGGAGGGCCTGCGCGGCGATCAGGAATACAAGCTGGCCCTCCCGCTGTCCCTGGACCCGGTCCGGGCGAAGGCCCGGCGCGGGGCGGCCGGCCAGGAAACGGTCAAGGGCGGCGCGACTCCTCCTCGGGGGGGACGGGGCCGCGTCGAATAAGGCTGCGCGGATCGGCGTCGAATACCCCGGCTGACAGGCACGGGGTCCGGTATGAAGAATTCCTTCCTCCTCGCGACCTTCCTCGGGATGGCCGTCCTGCTGATCGTTCCGGCGCGCGCCGGGGCCTATCCCCGGTACCGGGACCGCCGGACGCCCGGCTACCCACCCGCCTACGTCGCGCCCCCGCCTCGGGCGCAACCTCAAGCCAGGTACGCCCCCTACGACGAAGGGTCCGCGTCGCGGACCGTGGACACGGGTATCCACGGATACGTGGGGATCGGCGGGGTGGCCGGCTGGGTCGGCGGGGACACCGGGGCCCGCACCTTCGGCGGCAGCATGGCCGGGGGTTTCGACCTGTTCGGCGGCGTCGAACTGGGGCGGTGGGTCGCCCTGGAACTGGACTGGCGCTACCTGGCGTTGCGGGACGACGCATACGTGCGGACGTCCCTGAACCAGGTGACGGCCGGGGCGAAGGTCTTCCTGCTGCCCGACGGGTGGCGGGTCCGGCCCTACGCGGCGATCGGCCTGGGGCTGGCGGTCCTGTCGCCCCTGGCCACCGATCGCCCGCGGCCGGTGGGTCCCAGCCTGGATCTGGGTGTCGGCGTGGACGTCCCCCTGGCCAGCCACTTCGCCATCGGGGCGAAGATGTCCTGGCGCCCGATGTTCCTGGATGCGTCCGACCTGGGGGCCCCGCGGGGTGCCGGGCGGACCGACCTCCACGACCTGTCGCTGTCGTTGCGGGTGCAGGTGACGTTCTGAGGCCACGACGGCGGCGTCAACGCGGCAGCGTCACCACCACCGGCGACGACTGGAGCCCATACGGGGTCACCGCGCCGCCCGCCGCCACCGCCCGGCCCGCCACCGCGATCCGCAGCGTGCCCGACAACGCCGGGTCGGGGGCGGGGATCCGCACGGCGGTGCGCAGGGTGGCAGTCCAGGTGAACGCGCGGCCGCCCGGGGCGGGCTGATCCCAGGACGGGGTCGGCGTGACGCCCAGCAGGACCCGGTAGTCCCGCTGGTCCACGACCCGCCCGCCGGCCCGGAGGGGTTCGAAGGCGGCAGGCATTTCAGCGGCAGCGGCATCGCGTTCGACCACCACCTCCGGATGATCGACCCAGGGGTCGCCGCCCTTCCAGGTGAACGTCAGGACGTCCCCGGTGACGGCCTGGGCGGGCAGATCCTGGACGGCGGCGCCCGGATCCAGTGAAACATCGGGGGTGTACGGCGAGCCGGCGCCCGGGGTCCAGGGGGTCGGCGCCATCGGCACGAAGGCCAGCGGCGCGTCGGGATCGGACAGCCGGGCCGCCAGCGAGGCCGAGGCGTCCCGCAGGTACTCGCCCTGCCGGGGGCCGAAGAAGGCCATGCCGGGCTCGTACCCGCCGTTGGCGTAGTCGTCGGGCAGCATCAGGTACCCGACGTAGTCGTGGGAGTAGCCGAACACCAGGAAGGTCGAGGCCGTCGTGACGACCGCCTTCACGCGCTGGACCAGTTGCATCGCCAGGGGGGTGAGGGGCTCCCCGGGCAGGGTCACGCCCGCCAGGGTACCCAGCCGGAACGCGGTCAGGCGGACGGTGTCCGGGATCCACCCGTAGTCGACGTCCAGGCACGAGTCCATCGCGGGCGGCGTCGCCGAGCAGATCGACCCGCCTCCCCCGCACAGCATCGCCCCGGCCGGGTGATCCCATTCGCCGTCGCCGTACCCGATCGCCTCGACGCCCATGGGGGCGACGGCCGACGTCACGATCAGTTCGGGGCTTTCCTGCCAGTTCATCGTGTTCCATCCCGCCAGGACCGTTTCGGCGGCCAGGCGCCCCAGGGCCTCCAGGCGGTCCAGGGCGGGGATCGGGGCCTCGGGCCACAGGCTGCCGGCGAAGGCCTCCCGGGGGTCGGTGGGCGCCATGTCGCCCGACCAGGACTGGAAGAACATCACCGGGGGGGCTCCGGGCAGCACCTCCTGGATCTTCGACTCGACCAAGCGGGGGGCGTCGCCGCCCAGCATGCCGGTCTGAGCCCCCAGGACCGTTCCGTGCATCGCGTAGTTCAGGACGACCGCCAGCGTTTCGTCCGGGACGCCGACCCGCTCCAGGCGAACCACGTGCATCGTGTCGTCCTGGGCCTGGACCCGGAGATCCGGACAGCGCCGGTACGCGTGCATCGCGCCGTTCTGCAGCACCGCGTTGCCCAGCTTCACGGGGACGGACGGTCCGGCCATCGCGTCCACGATGGCGTCCGCGATGGCATCGGCCACGGGCAGGAAGGACTGTTCCCGGTACGAATCCGAAAACATCAGCCCCAGCGGCGTATCGAACAGGCGCCCCGGGCCCGAGTGGCTGTGGTTGCCGGCCAGGACCATCACGCCGGACACGTCCACCCCGGTCCGCTCCAGGACGCGCTGGACGACGCGCGATTCCAGGGTGCGGAAGATCGCGATCAGGTCGCCGGTGACCAGCAGCAGGCGGCGTTCGCCCGCGAGGATCTGCAGGGCCTGGACCCGGGGCGGGTGCAGTTGCGTCACCGTGGCCTGGAAGGCGTCCGCGAAGGGACTGGTGGGGGCGTCGCCTGCCGGGGTCTGGAGGAAGCCTGCGGTCGATATTCCCAGCGGAACCGGAAGGTCCCGGGTCGCGTAGCGGGCCCGCAGGGCGGCATCCGGCGGCGCGAAGGGCGGATCGGGCGGCGGCGGGACGTCGGGGGGCAGGTCGGCCGGCGGAAGATCGGCCGAGGGCAGGTCACCCGCGGCTTCGTCCAGGGTGTCCGCCGGTACGTCCGGAGGGCCGTCGGGGCCGGGATCCCCGGGGCCCGGGCCCTTCACATCGCCGCAGGCCGCAAGGCCCAGGGCCAGAAGGAATGCCAGCCCGGCCGAACCGGTCCCCCACCGTCCACTGGCGCGCATGCACGGCCTCCCCGGTCGCAGATGGGTCGAATGTAGCGGATCTGCGCGGAAATGGGGTGCCGGTCGTCCAGGGTCAGACCAGGCCGGCTCGCCGGGCCCGGAGGCGGCTGAAGGCCCATCCGGCCAGCAGGCCGAGGGCGCCGCCGGACGTGTCGGCCGTCCAGTCCAGCATGTCGGGGATCCGTCCGGGGATGAAGGCCTGGTGCAGTTCGTCCAGGGTTGCGAAGATCGCCAGGCCCACCCAGCCGGCCAGCAGCAGCCGAACCGTCACGCGGGCGCCCAGGGATCGGGCCAGCAGCACGCCCAGGACCAGATACTCCCCGAAGTGGCCGACCTTGTCCAGGCCGCCTGAAAGATCCAGCAGGTGTCCCAGTTCACGCCCGGGGACCGAGGACACGGCGAGGATTGCCATCGCCCAGAACGCCACCGGCGCCCACCGAAGGAACGTTCGCCTGCCCATCCATCTCGCTTCCGGGAATTGCATGCCAGTACGCTAGTGGTTCCTGCGGCCTGCGGCAAGCGCAAGGTTCCTGCGTGTAAGAAGCGGAGTAGATGTCCGGGTCATAAGCGGGAGTAGATGTCCGGTCTTCGGGCGAGGTGGGGTAGACGTGTCGGATGCGACACGTAGCGACCCCGGTAGCCCGGGAGGCCAAGGCGATGACGAGGGCGGAAGTGA
>CAINDP010000129.1 GCA_903847405.1 uncultured Myxococcales bacterium
AGGTACTTCGTCGAGACCTACAACGAGCACTGGCGTGTCGAGAAACTCGGTTTCCTCAGCCCCAGACAGGCCCGCCGGGCATGGCTGACTCAGGAGGCCGCGTGACTACAACCTTGTGTCCAAACAATCGGGCGCGGTACACCTCCAGTCGGACGGGACGGTGAGGTGGACCCTTGCGGGCAGGACGTCGGAGATGCCATGCAGCGAGAGCGCCGTCTGGTGGGAGAAGACGCCGGTCCGTTCGCTCCAGAGCCACGCGACCACGAGTTCATCGTGTTCGAACCGGGGGTAATGAGCCAGCCGATAGACGCCCCGCCGGACCCGGGTCATCTTCCCGCCCTTCAGGTGCTTCTGCAGCAGTTGGGACGAGTATCCGGCGTCCTCCGCCTGGGCGGTCGTGAAGTAGCCTTGCTGAACCTCGGCCTGCAGGTAGAGTTTGTTCCAGTTCGGTTGCGCCACGTCCAGATCCCCGATTGTTGGTCACGATCCTAAACCCATGGTTTGGTTTCGTGCAATCCGAAGTCAGACCAGCACGTCCTCGCCCAGGCGGATCGTCACCCGCTTCTTCAGTTTCCTGGCGTACGGGTTCTTCCTGCCGACCATTTTCGAGAAGTCGTACTCTTCCCTCATCTGGCACCTCCCGAGTAGATCACGCGCTCGTCACGCGTGGTCCGGGTCGTGCCTCCGGACTTCCCAAGTCGTCGCCAGGTTGCTACCGTCCCCACCGGGCGGGGCGCTTGAATCAGGAATGGGGGCAAGGATGTCCGTGATCAGCTTCGGCGACTTCAGTGGCGAGCATGGATACAGGATCCTCGACGAGCGGGTGATGCGGGGCAGCGCCGGCCTCATGCTGCTGGTCGGGGTCGCGGCCTTCATCAACGGCTTCATCCTCAAGAACTACGCGATTCTCCCCTACCTGTCCGCATTCCTCGTGGTGAACTTCGCCATCGGCATCTTCATCAACCCGAAGTTTGCGCCGACCGTCGCCCTCGCCCGCCTTCTGGTCTTCCGGCAAAGCCCCCTGCCCATCGGAGCCATCCAGAAGAAGTTCGCCTGGAGCCTGGGGCTGACCCTGTCGACGGCGATCTTCGCGCTGTCGCTGCTGCTGGTGAACGATGCCTCGTGGTTCGAGCCCGTCTGCATGCTGTGCCTGGTCTGCCTGTTGTTCCTGTTCCTGGAAACGGCCTTCGGCATCTGCGTCGGGTGCCAACTCTACTTCCTGGCGATTCGGCTGCGGCTGATCAAGCGGCCCGACGTGCGCCCGAACTGCATGGGCGATTCCTGCGGATGAGCGGTCTGACCCGGATGCTGGTCGGCAGCGTGTCGGAGTCGGTCGTCCGCCACGCGCATTGCACGGTGGTCGTGGTCCGGTGATCCGAGGTCGTACCTTCGTCTGATGGTTCAGCCCGGCAAGCGCAGGTACGCCGCCCTCACCGCCTCCCCGCCGTACGTCCGTTCCAGCCTTCGGACGGTGAAGTGGCCCTGGGCCATCCGCTGGAAGTGGTCCAGGAACAGCACGTTGATCGCGGCGCCGCCGGCCGCCCCCAGGACCGGCACCGCGACCGCCGCCGCCTTTTCCGACACCACCACCCCGAAGCGGGCCGCGATGACCGAAATCAGCCGGACCAGCGCGGGTGCGGACTCCCGGGCGGCACCCCGCGCGGCGATGTGCTCCGTCGCCTCCCCGATCGCCTTCGCCAGGGCCGCCCGGACCAGGAAATAGCCGCTTTCGGACGCGTCGTCCCCCGGGGACCGGCCCCCCAGCGCGAAGACCTCCAGGCACGCCAGCCGCCCGGGAATCGACGCGAGGTCCTCGCCCTGGCTGCGGGCGACGTCCGCGATCGAGCGCAGCATGATCGTGGTGGAGATCGGCAGTTCGACGGCCAGGGCCGCCAGCCCGAAGGCGCCTCCCCCGGCCCCGGTGGCCGCGACCAGGCCCTTGTGCAATCGATTGCCCGGGGACCGGGGCGCGGTGGTGGGCGCAGTCGCAGGCGTGGGCGGGTCGGCCATCGTGCCCAGCGCGACGGTCAGCGCCTTTTCGAGGGCCCGGTGGGTGGCGGCTTGGATCCTGGCGTTCCAGTTCGCGGGGAGGAGGTGGAAGCCTCGTTCCAGCGGGGTGCCCAGAAGTGAGGTCAAGCGCGCGGCGAGGCCGGGGGTTTCGAGGAGGCGCTTGGCGGTTGCGAGGTCGGTGAGGTCGTGGGGTGTCCAGTCCGGCATGGGGCCTCCTTGGGGAGCGGTGGGAACGGGGTCCGAGGGTAAGGATGGGGCCTTCCGAGCGGTAACGCCACAGTTGCCCAGCGTCAAGTCCAAGCGTGCAGCGACGCTCAGGTGGGATTGTCGCTGGGCACACAGCTGGCTGGCGTGGCCTTCGCTGTGTCCCAGGATGCTGAAGTGACCGACGTACGGTTCTCCCTGTGGTCCCCGGAGAGTCAATCCTGTCGCCGAGGGCGCGATCGGCAACTTAAGGAAAAAGGGGCGGCGGGCGAGAACCTGTGCTTTCGAAGTTTTTCCAAAGCCAGATCGTGAGACACTCGCGTCGCAAAGATTCCGGATGATCGCGGCAGGGCCGAAGGTGCTGCTCGATCCCGTCGCCCAGGGACTCGCTGAAAAGGAAGACGACCATGCCAAGACGGTCCAAGCCATCCGATCCCGAAACTCTTCGCAGAGAGCTGGTAAAGCTACTGACCCACTTCGAGGAAGAGTTGCGGTCCCGAAACCTTCGGGACAAGGTGCTTGCCCTCATCCCAGCCCACCACCTGCTTCGAGACCTGGGAAGCTCGCTGATTCCGATGGAAGGGTCGAATGCCGCCCGAGAGAGGATTCTCCAATACCTCTTGAAATACCCTGAGACTGTCGTCAGGGGCGAGGAACTGGCGGTCGTTGCGGGCATCGGGGAGTGGGCGCGGCGGGTCAGGGAACTGAGGGTCGAGCACGGCTGGCCGATCCTCACAGGGAATACCGTTCGGGAAATGGCCGAGGAAGGCGAGTTGCCGGCGGCCCCGGCCGAGATGAGCCCGGACGAGTACATGCTGTCTGCCTCAATTCAGGATCGTGAAGCCGCCTTCCGCTGGAACCTCGCGAATGAAATTCGACGGGCGGAAGGTGCGGTCCGAGACAAGTTGCTGGAGTTCCTACGCCGCAACGTCGGAAAGGCAGTCTCGGGCGAGGAATTGAGATACTTGGCCAAGGACAGGACCGAATGGGCGCGGCGAGTCAGGGAACTTCGGACGGAGTTTGGCTGGCCGGTTGTGACGCAGTTCACTGGCCGTCCGGACCTCCCGGTCGGCCACTATCTTCTTGAACAGGACCGGCAGAGCCCGCCACACGATCGGACGATTCCCGACCCCGTCCGCGGAGATGTGCTGCGGAGGGACGGATATCGCTGTGTTAAGTGCGGTTGGTCCCACGCGGACTGGAACCGCTCCGACCCCCGCCACCTGGAACTTCATCATATCCACCACCATGCCAAGGGCGGAGAGAACGAACCGGCCAACCTGGCTACCTTGTGCACGCTTTGTCACGACGAAGTGCATCGGAGCGAGTAGGTTCATTCGGCAAGTTGAATCGCTGGAAAGCGGGCCGTCTTCCCCGGCCTCTGCATGCCACGATTCGTCCCAAGCGTCCTGGGAAAAGGTGCTGCATGCCGTGGGTTGGCCCTTTCAGGCTCAAAGAGATGCTGCAGAACTGCTTGGACGACGCGCAAGAAACACCCCAAGAGGCTGGTGGAGTCTACGTCGTTTCCGAGAAGGCATGGACCGGGGCTCCCGACAAGCAGGCCGGCGTCCTCTACGTCGGGGGAAACACCGGAGAGTCGGACCGCTTCAAGACAAGGATTGGCGACCTCATCGCCGACATGTTCGGATTCTTCGGAAGCTCAACCGGCCACCACTCCGGAGGCCGGCACCTTCACGAATGGTGCAAGGAAGACGGACGGCACCCATGGGATCTGTACATCGGGTGGAAGACCGATGTCGGATGCCCTCGATGCGCGGAGTATTCTGCCTTCGAGGAACTTGAACCAAGTGAAAACCGGATCCGGCCATCGAGATGCCGCGCTCACGGCGCCCTTCGATAAAGCAGGCGACCGCGTCCGAGCACGGGAGGCTCAAGGACCTCTTTGCGGACGGGGGAAGCCCATGGCGCGGAGCATGAGGGTGCCGACGCCCGGCAAAGCGCACCAAACACCTGTCCCCGAAACTGCTGCGACTCCTTGGACGACAGGATTTCGACGACCACCACGTCCGCCGATGTAACACCGTCGTGGTATCTCTCGATAGGCCCTTCGGGTTGACGATCGCGCGGGTGGGCAGGTAGCATGGGCTCCTCTCTCCCGCCGCCAAAAGGTGGAGAAGGACAGTGGAAGCGTCGCTCAAACAGTTTGCTGGAGCCAATCGCAGCAACCGCACCCCTATCGATGATGAGGAGGTTCTTCGTCTTCGTCTCTCGGGTCAACTCCTCCGCACCGGCAAAGCCTTCCGCTTGATCGATCTGTTTGCCGGTGCAGGCGGAATGACCGCTGGTTTCACTTCAACCTTCGGCCACACCTTCGTCCCGGTTTGGGCGAACGACTTCAATCGGTGGGCCGCCGACACGTATGGCGCGAACTTCGGTCCGCATTGCACCTCGGGCGACATCGTAGATATTCTTGAAGATCCAAGAACAGTCATTCCGCAGGCCGACGTGGTCATCGGCGGACCGCCTTGCCAGGGCTTCAGCCTACTCAACAAGTTCCGGGACGGAGACCCGCGCAAGCAGTTGTGGCGCCCGTATCTTGAAGTGGTGGAGCGCTCCGGCGCAACCGTTTTCATCATGGAAAACGTACCGCAACTCCTGGGTTCTCCCGAACACGAAGCTATTGCTGAGAAGGCAAGGAGCCTCGGTTTCGAGATCGCGTCGAGCCTTCTCTGCGCCGCAGATTACGGTGTCCCTCAAACCCGAAAGCGAGCCTTCATCGTCGGATGCCGTTCAGAGAACCCCGGTGCGTTCGTGCCTCCCCGGAAGACACACCGCAACCCGAGGCAGAGGCAGCTACAACTACTAGATTACGTTGATGGTGCACCTCTATGGCGTACGGTTCGCGACGCAATCAGTGATCTTCCACCGCCTGAGGAAATTGGTGTCCGCAACATAGCTTCCCCGCTGGACCTGCACTTCGGTCGCAGCCCTACCCTCACCAGCCTGAAGAGGTATCGGGCCATCCCTGAAGAGGGCATGAACCGCGTCGATCTCTTGCGTCGTGCTCCCGAACTCACCCCGGCATGCTGGGTTCGCAAGAAGTCGGGCGGTACCGACCTCTTCGGAAGACTTTGGTGGGACAGGCCGGCCTTCACCATTCGTACTGAGTTCTTCAAGCCGGAAAAGGGACGGTACCTTCATCCTGTCCAGGACCGGCCCCTAACCCATCGTGAAGCGGCTCGGCTGCAGTCGTTCCCGGATTCCTTCCGTTTCACGGGGACAAAGATCGAGATCGCTCGGCAGATCGGGAATGCCGTCCCTCCTCTGCTCGCGGCCCGCATGGCGGATGTTGCCTATCTGCTTCTCGCCCGGCACAGCGCGCAACCGTGACGGACACGTTCACTCCTGAAGGCAGAAGCCGCCTTATGTCAAAGATCCGCGGAAAGAACACTGGCCCCGAACTGATTGTGCGCTCCCTTCTCCACGCGATGGGTTTTCGATTTCGGATCCATGTCAAGAAGCTGCCGGGCCAACCCGACGTGGTCCTTGCGAGGCATCGAAAGATCATTCTTGTCCACGGCTGCTTCTGGCATGCACACCCAGGTTGCAAGCGAGCTACGCGTCCGACAACCCGGGCTGAGTTCTGGTCAAGGAAGATCGACGGGAACGTCAAGCGCGATGAAGCCGTTCGGATTGCTCTACGTGAACTCGGATGGAATGTGCTTGTTGTCTGGCAATGTGAGACACTTCGCCCTGAGGTACTTCGTCTGAAACTTCTTTCGTTTATGGAGAGGCACGATGGAGCCGGTCTTTCTCAAACTCCGCAAGGGTCTGCACCAAAGGCTCTGCGATGAACTCGTTACCCTGAGAGAATTGGAGGGCGGTCGCAAGGTATACAACATGTGCGACCACCATAACGGAGCAAGCGTTGACTTGGCGGCAGGCATGGTTGAGGCGATGGGCTTCCCTTGCGGCACCGGGCCAGGAAAGACTGAACCCGGCGCGTTGTTCACACGCGTCATTCGCGAGTATATCAAGAACGCCTTCGGCCACTTGTCTCACCTTCGCCCGGGCACATGGGAGTTTCCTCTCAAGGCCGTCGAGATCACGGGCTACGAACAGTACGAGCACCTGCGTCGGTTGGATGACCTGCTTGAGAAATATCCCGTCATACGGACGGCGTTTGCAGGTGACTACCTCATCAAACCCGATATCGTGGTGGCCCGAAGCCGCGTCCCTGATGACAAGATTAATGCGCCGGAAATCCTGGTAGGTGACGGGCCCGCTGTGACCATGGCGTCGCTGCGCGAAGCAGCAAGGGGGAAGGGCGGCATCCTGCACGCCAGTATTTCCTGCAAGTGGACCATGCGCAGTGATCGTTCGCAGAATGTGCGTACGGAAGCTCTCAATCTGATACGCAACCGCAAGGGTCGAATCCCCCACATTGTAGCCGTAACAATGGAGCCGTTGCCTTCCCGTCTCGCGTCCATCGCCATGGGAACAGGCGACCTTGATTGCACATACCACGTCGCGCTTAACGAACTCCTGAAGGCTGCCAAGAATTCACGACATGAGGACGCGCGCGAGATGCTCAATATGCTCGTCGATGGTGGCCGCTTGCGCGACGTCAGTGATCTGCCGATGGACTTGGCGATCTGACTCCGCCGTGCGCACTGCCCTGTCCCTCCGACCCACTGAAGTTGGTCCACTCGAAGGACCAGAACCCCCAGGGGTTTCAGTAATTCGTTCCTGGAATTCTGGACACTCGGGGGACGGAGTTCGGCTCGCGCACGCAGGTATGCAGAGAGTCAACCCAGAAATCGATGCTCGAACAGGTGCGTGCGGTGGAATTGTCGCTGAACCTTCAAAACCGTAGAAATCGAGACATGGCCGTCGGTAGTTGTATGCCCAGCGGCAGCGCCTGAAGTTGGCGTCAGACAGTCGAGGGAGGTAGGACAAGCACGGCCGTGGGAACGGCGGGGGCCCGGACGTAGAGCATCCGAGCCCCCGCGCTCGCACGGGACCGCGCAGACGGTGAGGTCTACACGGCGCTCGCCAGCGCCTCGATTCTCGCCACAACGGTGCGGTCCTGTAAAGCGCGAGTCGTTCCCGGCCGGGGGCCGGTGGATGCGCTGAGGCACGGGCGATGCCCGCGATGCGGGCGGAGTTTCTACGTCTGCGAGCCTTGCTGGCGCGGGCAGGTCTACTGCTCGTCCGAGTGCAGCGAGGCGGCCCGGGAGCACGGGGTGAACCTCGCGCGGCACCGGTACGCCGGGAGTATCCGGGGTCGTCGAATGCACCGCCACCGGCAGAACCGCTACCGCCGTCGGCAGGCGGCCCGCCGGAAAATAAACGTGACGGATCAGACTTCAGCGCCCCCGGTCTGTGCGGCCATGCTCGCCCCCGCGCAGGGCCCGACTGCGGCCATGGTGGTCGCGTGCGAGGTCCTCGCAGTGGAGGACGGGCATGAACGAGATCCAGGCGGTACTGGAGGTGAGGAAACGGGAGGTGCTGGTCCGGGCGTGGCAGTGGCCGGAGCCGCGGGAGGTGCTGCGGGCGTACCTGACGACGTCGCCGACGCACCCGCGGGCGCCGATGGAACTGCTGGAAGCGCTGGCGCGGTGGGAGGGGCGCCAGGTCCGTGCTGCGGTCGTTGTGGGCAGAGCGGATGGGTCCTGTCTCGGCCGTCTCTTCCCGGACCTTTTCGAGCCCGAACCGACGGCCCTGGTGGACGTGTCCTTCGTCGAGCACCGCCCGTGCGGGGCGGGCGTGGGATGGCGCCCCCCGGCGCCGTCCCGCTGGTCCGTCCGCCAGGCTGAACTGCCGTTTGCGACGGGAGGTGGGCGATGATCGACGCCGACCTCCGGGCGCGCATCCGGCGTCTGTACTTCGTCGAGCACTGGAAACGGGGCACCATCGCGACGCAGCTCGGGGTGCATTTCGACACGGTCGTGCTGGCGCTGGACCTGAAACGCCCGCCGTCGCCGCGCAAGGGCCAGCCGGGGCCGAGCGCGGTCGATCCGTACGTGCCTTTCCTGAAGGACACGCTGAAGCAGTACCCGAGCCTGATCGCCACCCGGCTGACCGAGATGATCCGGGAGCGGGGCTATGCGGGATCGGTGGTGCAGGTGCGCCGCCGCATCGTGCAACTGGGCCTGCGGCCCGCACAGAAGCATGAGGCGTTTTTCCGGCTGAACGTCTTGCCGGGCGAGTACGGGCAGGCGGACTGGGGCTACTTCGGGAAGATCCCGGTCGAGGGGGGAGAACGGCGGCTGTACGCCTTTGTGATGACGCTGTCGTGGTCCCGGGCGATCCACGTGGAAGTCTTCACGGACGACAAGATGGAGAGTTTCTTCTGCGGCTTCGTGCATGCGGTGGAGGCGTTTGGCGGGGCGCCCCGGGTCCTGCTGGTCGACAACCTGAAGTCGGTGGTGCTGGAGCGGGTCGGCGACCTGATCCACTTCCATCCGCGTGCCCTGGAACTCTTCGGCCACTACATGACCTGGGCGCAGCCGTGCGCGGTGGCGCGGGGCAACGAGAAGGGGAAGGTCGAGCGGACGATCCGCTACCTGCGGACGTCCTTCTGGCCCGCGCGGCACTTCCGGGATCTGGACGACCTGAACCGCCAGGTGGCCGCGTGGGTCGAGGCGGTCGCGCACCAGCGGAACGTGCCCGAGGATCCCGAGTACCGGAGGGTGGCGGCTGCGCTGGACGAGGAACGGCCGCGGCTGGTGCCGCTCCCGGCGCATCCATTCGAGACCGACCGGATAATCCCGATCAAGGTCCGCAAGCAGCCCTACGTGGGCTTTGACGGCAACCTCTACTCGGTCCCGCACGGGCTCGTGGGGCGGCACGCCACGCTGGCCGTGTCGCGGCAGAGCGTGCGTGTGCTGGACGGGCTGAAGGAAGCGGCGCGGCACCAGCGGTCGTACGGGCTGCGACAGGTCATCGAGGACCCGACTCACCTTGCGGGCCTGGCCGAATCCAAGCGCAACGCCACCGAACTGCGCGGCCGGGACCGCCTCTCGGCGGCCGTGCCGCGGGCACGTGACCTGCTCGATGTCCTTGCCCGCGGTGGCGACAACCTCGGGTCCGCGACGCATCGCATGCTGCAACTGCTCGATGACCACGGGCCCATCGCGCTCGGAACCGTCCTCGACGACGTGCTGGGCTCCGGGCACCCGAGCGTCGGCTCGCTCGCGTACCTGCTGGACAAACGGCGCCGCGAACAGGGGCGCAGGCTCGATGCCCCGGTGCACGTCCCGAACCGGCCGGACCTGACCGACCTGCGGGTCGATTACCCGTCACTGGAGGATTACGATGAACTGTAAGCGCGCACCCGGGCCGCCCCGCAGGCTACTGCCCGGCGAAGGAACCTTTGTCGACCAGGTGGCCGCCGTCGGCCTGCCGTACCTGTCCGAGCATCTCCAGGACTTCGTGGCGCGTGCCACGAAGGAACGCTTCACGCCCCTGCAGACGGTCGAGGAACTCGTCCGCCTGGAAGCCACCGAACTCTCGTCCCGCAGCATGGACAGCCGCGTCGGCCGCGCCCAACTCGGGCGCTTCAAACCCATGGCAGACTTCGACTGGGAATGGCCGAAGTCCATCGACCGGCCCCTCGTCGAGAGCCTCTTTGACCTGTCCTTCCTGCGCGAGGTCAAGAACATCGTCGTCGTCGGGACGCAGGGGCTCGGCAAGTCGATGATCGGCAAGAACCTCGCCTACGCCGCGCTCCAGAAGGGCTACTCCGCGCTGTACGCACCCGCCTCGAAGATCATCGCCGACATCGGCGGCCAGGAAACGGCCTTCCTGCGCGAACGGCGCTTCCGCCATTACTGCCGTCCGGCGCTGCTGCTGATCGACGAACTCGGGTACCTGGCCTATGACAACGCCGCCGCGGACATCCTTTTCCAACTCATCAACCGCAGGTACGAGGCCAAGCCCATCGTCCTGACGACCAACCTCGCGTTTCGTGACTGGAGGGCAGTCTTCC
>CAINDP010000130.1 GCA_903847405.1 uncultured Myxococcales bacterium
ACGGGGATGGGCTTCACGGACCCGACCCGCGTGAACTCCCGGGACTCCAGCACGCGCAGCAGTTTTCCCTGCAGCGCCAGGTCCATTTCGCCGATCTCGTCCAGGAACAGCGTGCCTTCCCCCGCGGCCTCGAAGGCCCCGGTGACCGCCCGGTCCGCGCCCGTGAACGAGCCCTTTTCGTGGCCGAACAGCAGGCTTTCCACCAGGGGCCCGGGCAGCGCCACGCAGTCCACCGGGATGAAGGGGCTGCCCTTGGGGGCGAAGGCCTCGTGCAGCCAGCGGGCCGCGACCTCCTTGCCGCACCCGGTTTCGCCCGTCAGCAGGACCGTCGTGTCCAGGCGGCTGCCCACGCGCCGCAACTGCTCGCGGGCCGCCTCGATGGGCGGCGAGCGCCCCAGCAGCCCGCACCCCGGCTCCGCGTCCTCGATCACGCCCGCCCGGGCCAGCCGCCGGCGACGGATTTCCATCACGGCGTCCACGATGGGCTGGACCGAGGTCTGCTTGACCAGGTAGTCCTCGGCCCCCTGGCGGATGGCCTGGATGGCGTTCGGGATGGCCTCGAAGGCCGTCATCACCAGCACCGACGCGCCGGGCTGCCGGGCCCGCAGGATCGGCACGATGCGGATGCCGTCGTCGTCGGGCAGCTTGTGGTCCAGCAGGATCGCGTCGTACCGGCCGCCCGCCGCCTTCGCCAGGGCGTCGACCGCGCAGTGGGCCACGTCGCAGGCGGCGCCCGCACGGACGATTTCCCGGGCCAGGGCCCGCGCATACAGCATCTCGTCGTCCACCACCAGGACGCGGAACGCGTCGCCGGAGGCCGTGCGATTGGCGAGGGGTTCGGTCATGCAGGGATCCTCCGGGGCAGCGTCACGGATGCGCGGCAGCCCCCTTCCACACGGTTCGACAGCGACACGCGGCCGCCATGGGCCTCGATGACCTTGCGGACCACGCTGAGGCCCAGGCCGGTCCCGTTCTTCTTGGTCGTGAAGAACGCCTCGAAGCACCGCCCCGGATCGCCGGTCAGCCCCGGCCCCGTGTCCAGGACGTCCAGCACGACTTCCGTATCCGTCGCGGACCCGCGCACGGTCACCGACCCGCCCGACGGCGTGGCCTCCAGGGCGTTCGACAGCAGGTTGAACAGCACGTGGCGCAGCCCGTCGGGGTCGGCCCGGACCGCCAGATCGCCGGGCACCTCGCACACCAGGGTCCGTCCGTCGGCGCGCGGGGCATGGCGCAGGATGGCCAGCACCTCGCCGGCCAGGGCGCCCAGGTCCACCCGGACCATCGACGCGTTGTGGCGCGCCGCCATCGACAGGTAGTCCCGCAGCAGCATGTCCAGGCGGGTCACCTCGCCCCCGACGGTTTCCAGCAGTTCCCGGGTTTCGGGATCCCCCACCGGGTCCCGGGCCAGGGCCTGGATGGTCGCGCCGATGGCCAGCAGGGGATTGCGGATCTCGTGTGCCAACTGGGCGGCCAGTTCGCCTAACGTCGCCAGGCGCTCCTGGCGCATCAGGCGATCCACTTCCCGGCTGGCCTCGGCCCCCTCCAGCGCGGGGTTTTCGCGGATCCGCAGCAGGAAGCCCACCGCCCGGTCGGCGTCGTCGGCCAGCAGCAGCGCCTCGATGGCCCCGTCGAACGTGGTCCCGTCGCGCCGGCGCAGGGCGGCCTTTTCCTCGACGTACCCGTGGCTGACGAACAGCACCTGCCGGTTCAGGATGCCCTGCACGTCCCGGGGCTCCACGAACAGGACGCCCGCATGCTGGTCCACCAGTTCGCCGGGCCCGGCGCCGAACAGCCCCTCGGCGTCGGCGTTGCTGGACGTGATGCGCAGGTCCGGGTCCACCGTGACGGCAGCCTGGAAACGTCCCAGGGCCAGGCGCACCAGCCGATCCCCGGGCCGGTCGGTCCGGCCTCCGGGACCCGTGGCCACCAGCGCCAGCGCCTCGCCGCGCACCTGCAGCGTCACGACCTCGGCGTCCATCGGGGAACGGCCGTCCATCGCGGGCAACTGGATGCACGCCGGGCCCTCGCCGCCGACCAGAACCGCCGCCGCACGGACCGCCAGCGCCCGAACCACCGGGTCCGGAAGGGCCCGGGCCGCCTCGTCGGAGCCGGCCACCGCGCCCTGGGCGTCCACCAGCAGGTGCCCTTCCGACGGCCGATCGCCGCCCGTGTCCCCGGAACCGGAGCGCCCCAGGATTTCGCCCAGGCGCTGCGCGTACAGGACCAGCAGTTCGCGCTGCTGCAAACTGAACGGCCGCACGCTGGGCTTTTCGAACACGATCACGCCCAGGGCCCGATCGCCGCACAGGATCGGAACGAAGATGTACCGGTGCTCGCCCAGCATCGAGTCGATGGCTTCCAGCATCTCGTGCGGGTACGCCCCCGCCGCGAGGTCCGTCAGGAACGACGTTTCCAGCACTTCCCGGTCCCGCCACGCAGCGAACACCATCGTGTCGGCCGCCTCCTCGAAGGACACCTCGAGGGTCTGGACCGAGCCCAGGATCGACTCGACCTCGGCCAGGGCCGGGTAGGACGCGGCCATGGTGCCCACGCGCAGCCGCAACGTCCGGGCCGGTTCGTCGAACTGGACCAGGGTGGCCGAGGCGCAGCCCAGCAGCTTCGCGGCCCCCCGGAGGATCGCCTGGAGGACCTCGTCGGTGATCGTGGCTGTGCCGGATTCCTTGTACGGGTCCAGGACGGAGTCGGTCATGGGTAGCACATCCCCTGGCAGCGCCGCTCGCAGTCGCTGCGCGTATCGGCGGGCTGGTTGAAGCCCCGGTCCGAGTTCCGGTCGATCTGGCTGGCGGGACATGTCCGGAGGCAGTCGGTGATCCGCTGCCGGCAACTGTCGGACAGCGTCACGCCGCCGCAGGAGGCCAGGCACGCCGCCGCAAGAATCGTGACGAGAAGGAGGCCAATCCGCATGTCGTTCCTCCGAATCCCCGGGGTCGAAGTATAGCCGAATCGCCCCCTCCCGAGCGCGCAGGCGCAGGCGATGGGTTTCCGCAGGAAACTCTCGCCGGAGCCGGAGCCGACTCGGGACGATCCAACAGTCGCGCGGGCGGGACAGGCAGGAGGTTCTAAGGCACCTGCACGGGATCGGGCGCGGCGGCGTCGGTCTTCCCGAACAGCTCTTCCAGCGTGAATCCCTGGTAGGGGTTCATGGGGATCGGCTGGCCCCCGCTGGCCAGCCAGAAGGCCCGGCGCTTGGGCGCGAACACGACCGAATACACGCACGCGTTGCCCGAAATGGTGCCCTGGTCGTCGGCCTGGTCCGCGGGCGCCATGACCTGCGTGTAGGGATTCCACCGATCCCGGAGGACCTGCACGGCCTTTTCCAGGTTGATGGTGCCGTACAGCGTGTCCTTCCCGTCCGGCAGCAGCAGTTCCTCCAGGCGCATGAAGCGGGACTTCGTGGAGGCGCCTTCGGGGTCCCCGACGCCGTACTGGATCATCTCCGGCACGGTGTAGTGGTTCGTCACGAACACGATGCCCTTGTCGTCGATCTCGCGGACACCCATGTGGTACTTGGTCAGTTCGAACACCGCGCCCGCGTCGTGGTCGCCGTCCGCGAACACGATGTTGTTGCCCACGGTCCGCTCCTCGGTCGCGTAGAACGTCTTGATCTGCTCCAGGTTGGTGGCGTTGGCCAGCATCTCGTTCATCATCTGGATTTCGGACCGGCCGGACCGGGCCATCTCGGAATCGATGGCGCTGTTCTGGTTCGACCCGCAGGAGATGCCCGCGGCGTTGATCCCGTTGTACGTCGCGACGTTGCCCGGGAAGCCCACGACGACGTAGGGGATCTTGCCGGTCGGGTGGCGCACGATGACCGTCGGGTACTCCAGCAGGTAGTCGATCTTGCCCCAGTCCAGGCTGCGGCCGTGGATCATTTCCCCGCCGCCGGTCGCCTTGCCGGTGGCGATGAACTGGCTGCAGGCGATCGAGCCCGCGCCGGTGTTTTCCAGCATCACGTCGCCCCAGGCCAGCGCGATGCAGCGGTCGTAGGTGAAGCCCTCCGCCCCCATGACTTCGCCAATCCCGCGGCATTCCTCGCGGATATCGTCGTAGGACTGGGCCGTGCCGTCCTCGAGGTAGCCGTTGCCGGCCGCCAGGGGTTCCAGCAGGCTGAGGGTGGGATCGGTGTCGAGGTACTGGCCGCCGATGACCAACTGGTCGTGCATCAACTGGCCATGCTGCTTGCCCATTTCGTAGGCCGTGCCCTTCAGGCGCAGGACGGTGACGTTGCCGCGCTTTTCCACGCCCGGTTCGTAGGACGTGGCGTCCGCCCAGGGGTCCACCGCGTCGGGCGCGACGTCGGCCGGAACGTCGGCCGGAACGTCAGCCCCCGGCACGTCCGTCGCCGGGACATCGGCGGTGGTGGTCGAACTGGAACAGGCTGCGAGTGCGATCAAGGCCAGCAGGGCAGTCGCAAGGCGCATGGTTCCTCCACGTGGGCGACGAAAACTGCCGCATTGTAGCGGATCTGGCGGAAGTCAGGGCCCTACGGCACCCCGACCCTCACGACCACCGGGCCCACCAGCCCCGCGGCGATGCGGGTCTTGGACTTGCCCTTGTACTCCTTGGCGGTGGGATCGTCCGCATCCCCCAGCGCCAGCATGCGGTTCCGCAGGGGGGGCGTCAGGGTCACTTCCAGGACGTTCGCCCCGGCAATCGCCTGGGCCGTCACGTCCACGACATACGGCGGCACCACGGCATCCCCCGCATCCAGGCCGTTCACGCGGACCCGCGCGGCGCCGTGCAGCCACCCCAGGTCCAGCAGCACCCGGTCGCCCGTCGCGACGGCGCCCAGATCCACGGTGGCCGTGTACTGCCCCGTGCTGGCCGCGCCCTGCAGCTCGGTCCGGTCGCGCCAGTCCCCCAGGGCGCCGTCCGACGTCTGGAACGTGCCGTCGGGAACGTCGGTCCCCTGGACCTTCAGCGTCCAGGCGTCGACCGGCACGGACCGGGCGGAGGTCCCCGGTACCGCGATCGGCGCCGGCACGGAAATCCCCTGCGACGCCGGCGTCGGCACCCCGCACATCAGCAGGACCGAGCCGTACGCCGGCAACGCGATCGCCACCTGTCCGGCCGGCCCGGGGATCGACGCGGCCACGGTTCCCGCCCACGCATCGGCAACCTGGGGCTCGTCGCACCCGTCGCCCGGGACGAACGACGCGGCCAGGGGCTCGATGCCCGGATTGTGCAGGAACACCACGCGGCCCCCGTCCGGCAACAGGCGGCGCTGCTGCTGCAACGGGGACGTCCCGCCGTCATGCCGCAGCCACGGCGTCGCGCCGGCATCGGCCAGCAGGGCCCCGGCGTCGGCGATCGCCGCCCCCTTCCGCGCATGGGCGCCGCCCAGGGCCGCAGCCACCGCGGCCTTCACCCGGGCATCGCCCGCATCCTTGCCCGCGTACCCCGGCTGGCGATCGGGCGTCGCGCCCACGAACACCACCGGCACCCCCGCAGCCGCCAGGCGCGCCAACGCTTCGGCCGCTTCCGGGGGCATCGTCGCGCTGTCCGGCACCAGCACGCCCCGGTACTTCCGCCCGTCGATCCGCGCGGTCCCGCCGGCCGCCGTCGCCGCCGCCAAACGGTCGTCGTTCACGAAGTCCCACGCGTACCCGGCGTTCGACAGGCCCGTCAGCACCGGCCGCAACGCCCCCAGCCAATTGGTCGCCGGCTGCAGGGCCTTCCCGCCGAAGGCCGAATCCACCAACTCCAGCAGCGCGCTGTTCCCGGTGTCCGCGGGCTCGTCCTCGAACCGGCCCAGGTACAGCGGCTCGTCGTTGTCGTCCAGGCGCATCAGCGAGGCCGGGACGCCCAGCCACGGGTAGTACACCAGCAGGTCCGCCTCGGGTTCGCCCAGGCGCATCGCGTACTGCACGCGCCCCACGTAGCGGTTCAGGTCGGGCATCCAGGGCCAGAAGGGGTCGGCCTCGCCGACGCAGGTGCTGTAGGTGTTGCCGGCGAACGTCGAGATGAAGGGCAGCCAGTCGGTCTGGCCGTACACGGCATCGCCCGTCCGGTACGCGAACCCGTGGAAGTTGACGCCGTTGACGCCGGCGGCGAAGGACTTGTCCAGGGCCGCCCGGGCCTTGCGCGGCGTGTTCATCCAGTCGCGGCCCGCCCACACCAGCGATTCCTGGCCGACGATCGGTCGCCCGTACAGGTGCGCCCCGGACGACACGGCCTTCAGGAACAGCTCGGCCCCGCCGGCGTACAACGACTCGGCTTCGGGGATCGAGGCGGCGCCGGCGGCCTTCATCGGGTCCACGTGCAGCCCGTAGGCCTGGATTCTGAAGGACATGCCCCGGGCTTCCGACCAGGCCGTCACGGTGCCGATGAAGCGCTCGATGAACAGGTCGGACACGGTCAACTGGTAGTCGTACCGCACCCGCTCGTCGTCGGCGCCCAGGGCGAAGGGCGCGGCCACCCCGATCCCGGCCCCGTCGAACAGGTGGTTGTCGGCGCCGGGCGTCAGCACCACGGGCATCCACGGCACCAGGTCATAGCCGCGGCGCGTCTGGAACTGCGCGGCGAAATCGTCCGCCCAGTGCCGTTCGCACTCGAACTCGAAGGAATCGGCGAACACGCCGCGGATCGCGTTTCCGAAATAGGGCGCCAGGCCGGTGCGGTCGCCCAGGAGGTGCTCGATGGCGGCCGCGGTCCGGGCCGCGTCGAAGTGGTCCAGGACGAAGGACGGCGCGCCGTAGGCAGGCAGGCTGACGTCCTCGCCGTCGGGCAGGGCCCAGATCCCGATCACGCGCCAGTCGCCCTGGGGAACGTCCCAGACCAGGGTCCCGTCGGCGGCGACCTTGTCCGTCAGAACAACCAGCGAGGCCGGATCCAGCGTCACCGTGTCGGTCACGGTCCAGGGGTCCGGGTACCGATCGTCCAGCACCACGCGCCCGGCCAGCACCGCCACGCGCGTCGCATGCTGCGGCAGGTACTGTCCCAGGGCCTCGCCGATCCCGGACGCCAGGTCCGAGGCCCAGTAGAACGGGTCCAGGCCGGGATCCTGCAGGCCGGGCAGCGCCAGCACGACGGTCGCCGACCCGGGGCCCTTCACCGGATGCTCGCTGAACAACAGCGTCCGCTGGGAATCCAGGACGTCGATGAACGGCCCGCCGGTGGACCACCCCGAGCCCAGGGTCAGGTCGATTTTCAGGTTCGCGGCCCGGGCGGCGTCCAGGGCGGACCGCAGGTTGCCGTAGTAGGCGTCCGAATCCACGGAATCACGCGCGGCCTTCCGTTCCGCGGAATCGTCGGGGTTCAGCGCCGCGTCGAAGGCCTGGATCTCCAGGCCGCCGAAGCCGTTCGCTGCGGCCAACGTCACCTCGCGGGCCAGTTCGGCGGGCTGCACGTCGTTGCCGGGCCACCACCACCGGGCCCACGGGCGGGCCTCCACGGGCGGCTGCACGAAGGCCTCCCACGAGAAGGTGTCCAGCGGGGCGTCGGTGGCGCAGGACGTCGCGGCCCCGGCGCAAAGGGCGGCTGCGGACAGGACCAGGAGGCGCGATGCCGGGCAACGTGACATGGGGTGCTCCCGTTCGGTGCGGGCCCGGGCAGGTCCGGGTCCGCCGAAGTATACGCCGGGCCGTCGCGAACCGGGCAAGGTCGATTCCGGGGGGGCCGGACCACGGGCAGAAGCCCGCCCCCGCTGGACAATCCCCGGAAACCGGATAGATTGGGACCTGCACTGAAACGGAAGTTGGGATGATGAGGACCATGCTGCCGGTGGCGATCGTGTTCCTGGCGCTGGCGGGCTGCGGCGGGTCGAAGGCGACCCCGGGCCTGACCGATGCGATCGTCGAGGTCCCGCAGGACGAGGACGCCCTGACGACCGACGCCCCGGTCCCGGAGGACGGGGCCGATCGGGACGTGACGCCGGACCCGGGGGCCACCGACGATGTGCCGGTGGTGGACCTGCCGACAGCGGACGTGCCGACCCAGGACACCCCCGAGGACGTCGCAGCGGACGTCGTGGACACCGACCTGCCGACCGACCCGGGCGCCGTCGATCCCGGCCCCCCGCCGGTCGAATACCCGCCGTCGGCACGCGGCCAGTACCAGACCCAGCAGACCCCCGGGAACGTGACGCGCGGCAACCGGACGATCCCGGTCGTCGCCCACGGCCCCCAGCGCATCGACGGACTGCCGTCGCCCCTGGTCGTCTTCCTGCCGGGCTTCCAGGCCCCCACGGACCTGTACAAGGAAACCGTGGACCACCTGGCGTCCCACGGGTTCGTGGTGGTTCGCGCCACCCCCCAGGGCGGCCTGTTCAACGTGAACCACGTCGAGATGGCCGCAGACGCCATCGCGGTCATCGACTGGGCGCAGGACGCCGCCGGACCGCTGGCCGGGCGGGTGGACGGCACGTGGGTCGGCATGATGGGCCACAGCCTGGGCGGCAAGGTGTCCACCATGGTCGCCTTCCAGGATTCGCGGGTGAAGGCGCTGTTCGCCATCGACCCGGTGAACGGCGGCAACCCGTTCACGGGGTACAGCGCGACGCTGCCGGACATCGTCCCGGACAACGTGGCGACCCTGGCGATTCCCCTGGGGTTCCCGGGCGAAACCTGGAGCGCGGACCATTCCTCCCTGGGCCAGTCCTGCGCCCCGGCCGACCAGAACTACACCACGTTCTATGACGCCGCCGCCGCCGCCTCCTGGAAGGCGAAGTGGGAGTTCCCGGGCGCGGATCACATGGACTTCGTGGACGACCTGTCGGCGTGCGGCACCATCTGCTCGATCTGCCCGGACGGCACCGGCCAGCCGATCAAGCAGGTCAATGCCCTGCGCACCCTGATGACGGCCTTCTTCCGGCTGCACCAGGGGGGCGAAACCGCCATGGACGACTGGCTGTTCGGCGCCAAGACCCCCGCCGAGGCGATCGCCACCCACACCCCCTGATCCACCGGGAATCCCTCCCGAACCCGCACTCCGCGCCTTGACGACACCCGTTTGATCCGACAGGATTCCCCGGGCTGGCCGTGGGGCCTGCGCGCGCACCTGCACCATCCGACCGGAGGCTGAACCCATGCGACGTTCCAGGATTCTTGCTGCCCTGCTGACATGCGCCGCCCTTGCGGCCCTTGCGGCCTGCGGTTCCGGCAACGGCACGACCGTGGCCCCCGACACGATCGACACGCCGACGACCGACGACGGCGTGACGCTGGATGTCCCCGCCGATCCGGACGTGCCCCCGGTCGACGTCGTCCAGGACACCCCCCCGGTGGACGTGGTGGACCCGGATCTGTCCGTCGGGGACGACATCCAGGACGTGCCGTCGGACGTGCTGCCGGACGTCGTCGTTCCCGCCTGCGTGGGCGCCCCGGGCCAGATCGCCTGGCCGACCGGCGTCAGCACGACCTTCCTGCGCGGCCCGTTCCTGCAGGACGTCCGCGACAGCCACGCCGTCGTGGTGTTCCGGCCGGCGGTGCCGCTGACCGAGCAGGGCTGCGTCGAGTGGTCGGTGGCCGGGGTCGCGTCGCTGGTCCCGTTCAGCGCGTGCGTCGCGCCTGACGCCTACGGCCAGTACGCCGTGCGGCTGGACGACCTGCCGGCGGACGCGGAAGTCACGTACCAGGTGTCGGCGGGGGCGACCCTCACGGCAGGCCCCTTCACCTTCCGGTCGGCACCGCCGCTGGACCGGCCCCAGAGGATCGTCGTGATGTCGGACCTCCATGCCAACAAGGACCGCACCGCCGCCGTGCTGTCGAAGATCGTCACGTCGGCCCTGTCCGACGGCGTGGACTTCGCGCTGACCTGCGGCGACCACGTGGACGCGCCCGAGGAGCCCCAGTTCGACGACCTGTTCGACGGCCTGCGCCCCCTGCTGCACCGCGTCCCCCTGTTCGCCACCATCGGGAACCACGAGGGCCGGAATGCCAACTACTTCGAGGCGTTCGTCCTTCCTGAAGCCGACCCGCCGGACCCGGAAGCCCCCGAAATGTACTACTCGTTCCGTCGCGGCAACGTGTGGGTCGGCGTGCTGGAACTGATCGACTGGCAGCTGGCGTGGACCCTGGGCGGCGTGGCCTTCGGGCAGGTCGAGTGGCTGGCGAAGGAACTGGATTCCGAAGCCGCGCGGTCCGCACGCTGGCGTATCCTCAGCATCCACCAGCCGCCATGGGGCCGGAACTGGGCGCCCTGCAGCGTGGACAACCCCAACTTCGGCGAAGTGTCGCTGCGCGACATGCTGGTCCCGATGGCCCGGGACAAGGGCGTGTCGGCGATCCTCAGCGGGCACTTCCACGACTACGAGCACGGCCAGATGGACGGCGTGGAACTGTTCGTCCTGGGCGGCGCGGGCGGCGGCGTGGAAAACGTCGAGTGCACGGCCCCCGAGGGCCTTCCGACCCCCTGGAAGAGCGTGGAAGTGAACCACCGCCTGACCGTCGAAACGGGCTGCGACGCCCTGACGATCGTGGCCACGGACATCGAGGGGAACGAAATCGACCGCGTTTCCGTGCCGCACGCCGCCGAATAGCCTTTCGCCGATCAGCCAGTGGCTTCCTTCAGGCTCATGGCGGCAGGATCCTCCGCTCCACTCCGCCAAGCGCAACCAAGGGCGTCATACGGGGAAGTTCTGTCAACCTACTGAGGCTTCTCGATAATCTTCAGGAGGCACCAAGATCCGGCAGACCGCAAAGGTACGCATGGGCGGCTACCGTATCCAGTTCCCGAGCCGCGTAGTCCGCCGCCAGCAGTTCCGGGGACAGGAACAGGTCGTACTTGTTGATGGCCAGGTTGCAGACTGCCGCCGCGAGTCTTTGTGGATCAGCCTGACCCGCTTCGCGCAGGTCCCGTAAGTGCTCGATCAAGGAATCCCGCGTGGTGTTGGCGACGGAAAGAGTGAGTCCCGAACGCGCGACCCGTAGTCCCCTCTGGGTCAATTGGACTTGGAGCGTGTTGACGACACGGTCACCCGTCCAGCAGAAGCAGAGGACTTCGCGCCCGTATGGAAGGATGCTGGCTTCTGCCAGGCCGAAGCGCCTGAAACTGTCGCGACCTTCCTTCAGCAGTTCCAAAGCCCGCTTGTCGAGGTATTCCGGCTCGGATTCCTCCTGATACACCAGGAACATCTCCCGCCGCACCCTATCGTGCACCTGGGCCACTGAACCGGAAAACAGAGGGACCTTTCCGCCCGGGGACGGCACCAGGTAGATCACTTTCTGCTGTTCGTCGATCGATTGGACCATCCAGCGTCGGCCCCCGAAGATGATGTGCATCTCAGGCTGCAGAGGCTGAGTGACAGGCAAGGTTCCTATGGTCCTTCCCTGTTGGACCAACCGGTATTCGTCGGGGGTCACGAAGACCGAGTAGAAGGAGTAATGATTCACCAGACGTTCACCCCGAACGCCAAGGACGAGAAGTCCTTCCTGGGTCTGGATGATCAGGTCGTGCTTGCCCATCCCTTTCAGAAGTGACACGAACATCGAGGAGTCGACATCGCGGAATGGGCCGGTCCGGCAGAGTGCGTCAAAGGCGCTTGCGGCCGTGATTCCGCCTCTCTCGGCGACCAGCGACAACACCTGTTGCAGCAGCGTGGACAGGTGCAGCATGCCAACCGACGGCGGTTCGTACCAGCGGCCCAACAGCAGTCGAACCATGGCGACCGACTGGCATAACTGGACTCGAAGAGCGTCCTGGGGCGCGACGTCCTGATTCAGTTCGAGTTCGCCAATATAGAACCGAAGGATCGCAGGTTCCCCCCGACGACCCGATCGCCCGAGGCGCTGGCGAAGGCTGGCGACTGAGGGCGGGGGGCCAACCTGGGCGACGCTCTTGACGCTTCCAATGTCGATCCCCAGTTCCAGGGTCGTCGTGCAAACCACGGTGTTGGGCCGGGTCCCATCCTTGAGAGCCCGTTCGGCATCCTCCCGGTATTCCTTGGCCAGGCTGCCATGGTGTGCCCAGAACTCCTGGGGCAGATGGCTCTCCTCGCACAGGCGCCGCAGGCGATCGGCATACATCTCGACATTGCGACGCGAGTTTGCGAAGACGAGGTTCTTTGAACCGCGCAGCGTGACGAAGAGGTGCTCCGCGATAGCAATCTCGTCTTCGTCTGAATCCTCTTCCTCGACATCCTCGGGATTGTCGGGCTTCGGCACGAGCCGCGGGGCGCCCTTCCGAAATCCTCGCAGGAGCATCTTCAGTTCGTGGGAGGTGCTGGTCGAGGAAATGACGAGGACCCCGGATCCATCGCCCGGACGGAGGAACTCCGCGGCCAGCGACATGTCACCCAGGGTAGCGCTCAGGGCGATCCGAGGAATCCGTCTGCCCGCCGCCCGGTCCACGCGGTGAAGCAAGCTCTGAAGGTGGCGGCCTCGCTCCGCGCCGATGAACGCGTGCAATTCGTCCACCACCACGAACTCCAGACCGTTCAGCACGCGGGGCATCTGCGTGCCCCTCAGCACGAAGAGGGCCTCCAGAGATTCGGGTGTAATCAGCAAAACACCAGAAGGATGCTCCAGGAGTTTCTTCTTTTCGGAAGCCGATGCGTCCCCGTGCCACCGGTGCACCGGGATATCCAGTCGCTGTCCGAGGTCCGACAATCGGTCGAACTGGTCGTTGATGAGAGCCTTCAAGGGGCTCACGTAGAGAACGCGCACACTGCCGGAAGGGTGCTCCGCGACCCTTGTCAGGATCGGCAGGAACGCCGCCTCCGTCTTTCCACCGGCCGTCGCGGCGGTAATGATGACGTCGCGGTCGCCCTCAAGGATCGGCGAGGCGGCCTCCTCCTGAACCTCGTGGAACTCCGTCCAGCCACGCTCCCAGATCCACCGCTGAATCACAGGGTGCAGGCGCTCAAACGCAGAACTGCGCGGAGCTTCGCCGTCAGAGTTTGAAGGAGGCAAGCTCGTCCTCCTGTTTCGGTGACGCGGGATTCGTGTTGCTGACAGTCAGGGGCGGCGTCGCGTCATCATCCTCGATCCACCCGGCCTGTTGTCCACCCTCATCCTTCACGACATCGACCTTCTGGATCACGTCCGACCAGAGGACGCCCGGGTTCTGCTCCAGAACGGCCAGCAGGTTCACGAACGCCGTGATGGTCGTGCGGGGGGTGCGGAAATAGGCTTCGCCGATGCGTTTTGAACAGTGCGCCATGAAGGCCTGGAGTCCTTCATCCGGGACGAGGTAGGAGGCCGAATCGCCCGCGGCATACACGTGGCGGAGCTTTCCGAGGAGGACGTAGAAATCCTCCGGGCTCAGGTTCGCCAGGCGAAGAACCGGTCCGGTGTAGTCGGCCAGTCCGCCTACCGCGAAGGTGTTCTCGGCAAGCCGCGACTGCAGGGCGGCGTAACTGTAAAGTCCCCGACGAGTGTCGAGCAGGAAATCCGGCGTGCCGCCCAGAATGAACCCGAGCCCAACCGCCGTGCCCTGAAGACTGTCGTTCAGAATGCGGAGGATCTGCTCGTAGTTGGCGTTCCGGGCCTGCGTGTTGGCGAGCTTGTAAAGGTTCACCAACTCATCGAGGCAGACCAGCAGGCCGCTGTAACCTGCAAGCCGGACGAGACGGGACAGGAGCTTGAGTTGGTCGTACACGTTCGAGTCATCAATGATCGTTCGGACACCCAGGGCTGCCCGAGCATCGGTGCGAGTCGTGAACTCCCCACGGAGCCAACGGATGGCGTTTCCTTTCAGCGTCTCGTCGCCTGTGTCGTGGCCACGCCAGTACGCCGCGATCACTTCCGCGAAGTCATACCCGCCCACCATTTCAGAAAGCTGGGCCAGACGCTCGCGAATCACCGCGTCTGCATTCACGCCGCGCTCCCGCGCATCGGCGGCTGCCGAGGAGACGAATCGCTCCACGATGCTGGGCAGCGCGCCACCATCCGGCTTGGTGCGCGTCGAGATGTTCCGCATCAATTCGGCATAGAGGGCTCGGGCCTGTCCACCCGTGGCCTGGAGGCGGCGATCCGGCGTGAGATCGGCGTGGGCCGTGACGAGTTTCTTCTCCAGGGCGACCGAACGAACCACGTTCAGGAAGAAGGTCTTTCCAGACCCGTACTCCCCGATTACGAAGCGGATCCCGGATCCTCCGTCCGTGATCCGTTCGAGGTCACGCAGGAGCGCCTTGACCTCCTCCACACGCCCGACCTGGACCAGGTGGAGCCCCAGTCGCGGGACCACGCCGGCCCGCAGGGATTGGAGGATCGCGTCTCGGTCCTTCGGACGGATCGGGGTCGCCATGTTCATGCTTGAATCTCCTTCGCGAGTTCCTGGTTCACCTCGATGGGATCCTCGCCTTCGATCAAGGCGGATTCGTGGCACTCAAACACTGCGTCGTTGATGGTTTCGATGGCTCCGTCCGGGAGCAGATGATGCTGCTGGCAAAGACCTTCCCACTCCGCCCGGCTCCATACCTGCCGCCCAAGAAGTTCCCTCAAGGCAGCGGAATGCGAACTATCGAGTCCTAGCAGCGTCGAGCCAGCCGGTTCGGTCACAGGCAGGGGCGTCGTCACGTCCTCCTGCTCCACGAAGATCTGGGACAACAGCGCCGACACGGCAATGGACTCGGCGATCTTCGCCTCGACGCGACGCATGTCGAGCACGAACTCCTGCGGCTTTTCGGCCTTCGTGGAAGGGGGCGGAATCCGGAACCCGGTCTTGGCATTCGCGGTCTGAACCGTGACCGGTTCCAACGGTGCAGCAGGCATCGCCAATGTTGGAACGCCTGCGGTGAAGGCGTGAATCCGGCCGTACACTTCGCTGGGGTCCAGGCCGAGAAGGGTGAAGGACTTCGTCAGCGCCGTCACTTCGTTCTTGGAGATCCTTCCGTCGGCGCCTGCAACTGCGACCAGGAAATCGGCCACGATCGTCCGCTGGCCAGGGGCCAATTGTTCAAGTCGCTTCTTGAGACTGGTCAGGCCGGGAGGGTTGGACAGCAGCCACCGTAGATGAGCGGTCATTCGGACCCGCTCTGCGGGATTGAGGTTCAAGGACGATTCCAGGTGATGCTGGAGCAATTGCTCCTCCTCCCGGGATACTTCGTCGGCTCCGGCAATCGATGACCCCAGATTCATGAGGAGCGATGCCGCCGCGTACTCGGGGGACGCCGCCGTAGGGGAGTCCTTGGGCAACTTGAAAAGCACGACCTGGCCGCCAGGGTTCGGGACCGGTCCTTCGAATCTCACGTCCGGCTCGACGCCGCAGCCCAGTTTCTGAAGGAACTGGGTCATGCCGACGACTTCCGCCTTGGTGGGCTTCGTCGGATTCGTCAGCGGCCACTTCGCAAGCAACTCGGCGCTGGGCAGCAGGCAGGATTCCTGCCCGACAAACTGCAGGTCCAGCCAGGCGCGAAGATTCTTCACATCCCCTCGATCCCGGGTAACCAGGACTTCGGCCGGCAACAATGCAAGACCCGGGAGCACCGGGGCTCCTTCTGAATTTCGTCCCAGCCATCGACTGTAGGGTTCGATCTCGGACACACATTGCTCCAGGATCACTCGCAACTTGCTTGCCGCAGAGCGTTGGGTCGTCACGTCCGGAATGTCCCCGAGGCTGAAACGGAACTCCCCCCGGTTCATGAACGATGCGCTTGCCGGCGCATACTTGGCGAATAGATTGGTCTTGTTGGGCTTCAGGAGGAGCCCTTCCGGATACGCGTCCTGATATCGCGCCAGGAACAACTCGCGAACTTCTTCGGGACACCGCTGGGCCGGGGTGCGCAGGGCGGTCTCCGGGTTGTTCCATGCCCATGAGAAGGCCCAGTCGGCCGGGATGGGCCTTCCCTCCTTCGAGAAGCAACCCAACGCAATCTTGACGTCGAGCGGCACTTCCCACGACTTCTCGAAGTCCCGAGGCGCCTGCAGATTGGCCTGGTTCCTAGCATGCTCAAGGGCTCGGCACGCCGCGATGAAAGACGCGGAATAGCCTTGGAAGGAACCGCTGGATCGATAGATCCCGTGGAGTCTCTCGACCTCCTCCCGGATGGACTGGAGTTCCGCCAGGACAGCGGGATCCTTCGGCAGATCGTGCAGGACCCGGCGCTCCAATCCGTAGAGGAACAAGAACACATATCCGATGTAGGCTTGCGGATTCTTCCGACCCGTTGAAAGCCATTCCAGGTATGCGGCTCGCCCCCCGGCCGAGATCGACTCGTACGACGGCCAGTAGCCGATTCCCTCTCCAGAGAGATTCGGGGCAGAGCGACTGACGGAGATCGAAGGCTGGATCAGCGCGGGTTCTTGCCCGTATCCCGAGGCCGAGGGGAGGCTGTCGCCGAAGTATATCAGACCATCGGGCAGGGAGTACCCTGCGACCGCTACCGGATGCCCTTTCGGGAGCCAACGAGTTGCTACGGTTTCCTCGGTTCGAGGGGGCAGCCGGGCGGCCGCATTCGTGGGCGGCGGTTGCGACAGATCCGGCTCGGAACGTACCGTCTTCGGAACTCTGACAGCATCGGAATACCGGGCCGAAGTCGGTGCAGAAGACGCCACGCGCCGGGTTGTGGGGAGGTCCGGCGGAACATCGGGAGCCGAACTTGCCTTGAGCGCCTTCACGACAACCCAGATGATGACAGCGAAGATCAGGAGGGCCACCAGAGCCCCGCCGTCAGCGCGCAAGACACCAAGACTGCCTGGTAGAAGTCCCATCGCCGGTCCAGGGTCGATCATTGGTTCCTCCGTCGTTCATCCCCGCGGAAACAATGACCCACGTCAATGCGGATCTGGCGCGATACGCATCGATTCGCACGGGCGGGATGAAGCTGGAACGGCCAGAGTCTAGCCCACCCCCTGGGACAGTATCAACACGGACCATCGACTTGACCGACTTCCGGTAGCTTCGCATCTACTCGCGTACTGGATGCCGGATCCGATCCTGGTTTTGAAGGCTGGAGTTCGTTATCTACGGCATGCCCCGGCAGTCGACTCAGGGCCTGTTCGATGCGATCGAGGCGGGTGTTGATCGACCGCATCTCGCGCAAGACCTCTTGATCGCCGATGAAGTAGTCCGCGACCATCCCGATGAAGGTGCCGAACAGGAGAACGCCACCCGCCACCAGAAGCAGGGCAAAGACCTTGCCCTCCAACGTCACCGGAGTAATACCGTCGAAACCCAGGGTGGTAACCGCTACGAGGGACCACCAGATCGTGTCACCGATGGTCGCGAAGTTGGCGCTCTCGCCGTGCTCGACATGGTAGATGGCGATGGCTGCCAGCAGAACGAGCGCGATGTTCAAGATGAAGACGGTCCGAAAAGTGGACACGGCCTTGTCGCGATGAACAAACGAGAAAATGACTCGCCCGGAGCGGGCCAACCGAAGGACCCGCGCAATCCGGGCCACTCGAGCGATTCGAAGCGGGCCGACGAAGGGGATCGAACCCACCAGGTCAAGCCAGTTCCATGCGATGAACCGCCATTTGACCGGGGCTCTCCAGAGGCGAAGCCCAAAATCGCCCATGAACAGAAGACAGATGGCGAGGTCGACGAGTTCTGTCACCGAGGCAACTGCAGGCGAGTACTCGATGATGTTCTCGACGTACAGTTCACCGACCACATAAATGGACAGGGCGAAGATCAACCATTCGAACCAGGAAAGGCTCTTCTGCGATTCCATCTGTCGGTAGCCTCCCCGGTCATGCCTGCGTTCACAGGGCGGCAAGAAAGTCGCGTTCCCGAATGATGAGCGTCGTGGCGCCCACCTTGCGATTTTCGATGACGGTCTCGATCTTCCGTCCGTAGGCCGCATACATCCACGCCGGGTTCGACAGGCCACCGATGACCAGGTAGTCCAGCGAGCGCGAAACGCGGTCGACCGGTATTCCGCCCCGCTCGGAGACCATCCCATGGAGGACCGCGCGAGCGGCGGTCTTGGCCTGCCCGGTGAAACAGAACGTGTGTCCGGACATCGACACCGGCCCAGAATCGCAGACGCTATCCAGGGTGCTGTAAATGGGAGCTCGACTGGCGGCGTGCTCGTTCACGGGGGCGTCATGGAGCACGTAGTCGTGCTGGACCACGCCACCATAGTCCAGGCAGAAGTCGAGAATCTCCTGCTGTTCCTCAGGATCAACCCGGCCATCCGCGAGAACCCGGTCCACCATTTCGTGAACAAGGTTGAACGGCCAGACCCCGCGAAACGCCTCGTAGTCCGCGAGCCAATCCTTGAGGTCAACCACTTCCTGCCTATTGATGACACCATCCACTGCGATCCCGTGGAGCACGCCGTGCAGGCGGCGGATGGCATCTCTCGACGTGAGCGCACCGGTCGAGGTCGGGTTGCCGAACTGGCAGCACCAATCCAGCAACTCCTCGCGCGGATCCCCGTCCGTGGCACCGAGCGTCATCTGGCGCAAGGTTTCGTGCAGCGAACTGAAAGGAAAGGTCTCAAGCAGGTACTCATGGGTCGCCACCCACTCGGAAAGCGCTCTCAGTTCACCGTCCGTCAGCAGGTAGTCCAGCGCTACCCCGGCGGCGATTCCCCGGAGCATCTCGATCTCGCGCGCCACCTCAGTGACCCGACCACTTTCCGACATTGCAGAACCCCATGCTCAACGCGCGAAGAATACATCACCAGTACGACATAAGGGAGAACGTCACCGACCGACTTCGGCGGCTCCTCCAGACACGACTGTGCGCTGATCCAGGAGTTCGACGCGGTACCGCAAGTCCCGGAGGACGACCAGGCCCCGGAGGCCAGAGCCTGATGGACGTCCGTGGGCCGGGTCTGGGAGTGCTTCGGAGGGGGCTGTCGGAGGCGCGGCCCACCTTGCGGGGGCAATCAACAAATTGGGACGCGCCGAGACTGCAGGAGGCCGGTGGGGGCAGAGCCCCCGCCGGAACTCCGATCCCGGAGAGGCACCCCCAGACCCGGCCCCCAAAGGTGTCACGCCATCAGAGCGTGGCTCTTGACAGGCGTGAGAATGCGGCGTTCTTCGGCCTCACACCGGCTCGCCCGCCCAGGACGTCGAAAGCGCCTCGCGAACCTCGGCAATCGACCCGCCCGCCCCCAGCACCAGCCCCATCTTGGCGATCGCCGCCCACCGGGTCTGCCGCCCGGCTCCGATGGCGCCGGCCTCGACGGCCAGGGCGCCCAGCTCGTAGGTGTCCAGGTCCACCCAGCCCCAGGGGCACTGGCTGCTGATCACCAGGGGGATGTCCCGCGCGCGGCAATGCGCGAACAGGGCCTGCAGGTCGGGGCGTCCCATGGGCAGGTTGCCCGCGCCGTAGGCCTCCAGCAGCACGCCGCGGGTCCCGTCGGGAGGCAGGGCCCAGGGCATGCCCGGGAAGGGGGCGTACACCGCCAGGGCCGATTCGAAGGCGCCGCCCAGGCCGGGCGGGACGTTCCGATCGAACCGCCCCGCGTGGGGATGGACCTGGACGTGCAGGCCCAGCTCCGCCAGGGGCGGCAGGTTGGGCGACTCGAAGGCCTCGTAGCGGTGCACGCTGAGCTTGTGCGTGGCCACGCCCCGGTACCAGTGGTCCCCGAAGCACACCCCGATTTCGGGGATCCCCTTGGTGGCCAGCGTGACGGCGTCCACCAGGTTGCTGCGGGCGTCGCTGCGGATGTAGGCCAGGGGCCGCTGGGACCCCGTCAGCACCACGGGCTTGCCCAGGTCCGCCAGCAGGAACCCCAGCAGGGTCGCCGTGAATGCCATGGTGTCCGTGCCGTGCACCAGGACCACGCCGTCGCAGGTCGCGGCCTGGGCACGGATCAGCCGCGCCAGGTCCAGGATGTCCTCGGGCTCGTTGCCCGCCGAGTCCCGGTTGAAGGCCACCACCAATTTCAGGCTGGCCAGCTGCCGCAGTTCCGGCACCTCCTCCAGCACGCGGTCCAGGGACGGGCCCGGCGCCAGGGAGGTGGGATCCCCCGTCGGGGCCATGCCCAGCGTGCCGCCGGTGTGGATCAGAAGGACGTGCGACTGCGCCATGGGACCGCCCCCGACAACATTCCGGGGTGCAGCATAGTCAATGCGCGGCGGGGAGGACAAATCGGCCGCGGCCCGGGTCGTCACGCCCCGCACTTCTCGCGGGGGCTCCCGACGATCGCGTCCACCTCGGCCTGGGTCAGGTGCGTCGGCGCCCAGGTCGCGTCGGCGGCCGCCAACAGGGCCACGTAGGACCGCAGGTGGTTCCGGGAACCGCATTCCAGCGCGCTGTACACGGCCAGGGCCTCGGGAAGGTCCGTCCGCGCGGCCATGGCGCGAAGGTCCGCGATGTCCAGGTCCTCGATGGTGGCGCCCACGCGGAGGGCCTCGACCTCGGAGGTCCGGCCCGTCGCAACGAGGTCCGCGTACAGGGCGGCCAGCGCCGGCTCGGCCAGAACGCCCACCGCGTCGTCCAGCACCGGGTCCGGGATCACCAGGGCCGCCAGCAGGTCCCGAACCAGGTCGGTGTGCGTCTGCTCGGAATTCGCGATGTTCGCCATGGCCGGCGTGCCCCAGGATTCGCCCAGCGTCCGGTACACGTCACGGGCCAGCTTTTCCTCCTGGCGCAGGTAGGGCAGGTCGGCCTGCAGCGCCTCGGACGCCAGGCCCTCCAGGGAGCCGGGCGCACCGACCCCGACCGACGTCCCCGTCACCCCGTCGCATCCCGAAAGCATGAGAGCCACACCCACCATCGCCATCGCCGTCCCCGTCATCGTCCGCGTCCGCATCGTGCACCTCCCGTTGTCCGCGCACCGCGCGGTCCGAAGCCCGGTCGGGACCCTCGAGGCGTTCCGGCCTCGGACCCACGCCGGATGCAAATGCACGGGATGTGCCATGGCAGCACAATTACGCATCTGCCCGGATTCCTTCACGACTTCCGACACGTGGCGGGGGGCGCACGGGATGGCGCACAAGGACTTCGACGGTATCGTCGAGGGTTCCGACCAGAAGGTCGAATGCCCCCAGTCCCGACGGCGGCACGGTCAGCCTCGGTCCCGCAGGGATTCTTCGGCCAATCCCGCGAGATCGGCGTCTTCCCCTTATTTCGTCTGTTGCGCCCAGGCGTCCAGCGCCGCGCCGTCCGCGCAGAGGCCGCGGTCCAGGTTCCCGGTCGGCACGCCGAAGGGGTACAGCATCGGCCCCAGGTGGGGCAGCGCGCACAGGTCCGCCGGCAGCAGGCACGGGACGTCGCCCAGGCAGGGACGCAAGGCGTCGCAGGTGCAGAGCACCCGGTCGGGCACGGTGGGCGGCATGCCGCCGGATTCGGGGGGCAGCATGTTCGTCAGGCTGACGCAGTACTGCCCCGCGCCGCAACAGGTGGACAGGCCGTTGCAACTGCCGGCCGGGTCGATGCAGACCCCCGATCCGCCCTGCGCGCTGCATCGGCGGACCAGGCCGTCGGCGCCCGTCGGGCACTCCGCGTCAATGCTGCAGAACTCGCCGCAGGACGGCCCCTGACAAGGGGCGCCGTCGGGCCACACGCACTGGTAGGTGGGATCGCCCGTGCAGGTGCAGGCGGGGTCCAGCGCGGCGCAGTCCTCGGTGGCCAGGCACGCCGGCTGGTACCAGGAACACACGTTCCCGTCGTCCCGCAGGCACGTGTAGGTCGGATCCCCGCTGCACTTGCAGGCGGCGTCGATGCCGGCGCATTGCCAATCGGTTTGACACTGGATGCACTGGGGGACGCCGTTGATGGCCTTGCAGATCGGGAACGACGTGCCGCCGCACTGGCCGTTGCAGGGATCCGGGGCCCCCTGGCAGAGTCCGTCGCGGCACGGGCCTTCGTGCAGGGCGCAGTCCTCGTCCCGGCAGCATTCCCTGCACAGCCCGTCAGTGCACTGGTGCAGTTCGCCCGGGCAGAAGCCGCCGCAGGTGTTCGTTTCCGTGTCGCAATGCTCGTCGAGGCCGCAGTGGCTGTCGTTCAGGCACCGGGGCGGGTCCGCCACGCAACGGTGGGTGGAGGGATCGCACGCGGTCAGGGGGTCGTGCCGGCAGTGGCTGTCCTCCAGGCATTCCCGGCAGTCGCCGCAGCCGGGTGCCGGGAACGGCCGGTTGGCAGGGCACCCTCCGCACTTCGGTGCACCGAGGGGCCGGCATACCGGAACGCCGTGCGAATCGTCCCCGCAAGCGAAGTTGTCGGCGTCCACGCAGGGGCGCGCATCGGAGCACTCGTCCACACAGGCCCCCGTGACATGCCCCCCGTTGTAGCAGCGCTGCCCGGACCCGCAGTCGAAGTCCCAGGTGCAGGGACAGCAGATGGTGAGGGCCGCCTTGCACAGCCCCGTGACCAGATCGCACGTCTGCCCCTCGGTGCACGGCGCATCAAAGGCGCACGGCACGCAGGCATAGGACACCGGCAGGCAGAACGACCCCTCGGGCCGCCCGCCGTAACAGGTATAAGACGGCGGGCAGTCCCGGTCGGTTCCGCAGGGTTCCAGGCAGGCCGTCGCGTTGCCCAACCGCAGGCACCGCGCGTCCCCCCCGCACTCCAGGTCCGTCGTGCAGGATCTGCAATCCACCCGGGGTCCGGGCGGGACGTCCGCGTCGGTCCCGATGCCGTCCGGCCCGGGATCACCGGGGCCGGGATCCCCGGGCAGGACCTCGACTTCCCCCCCGACGTCGACCGGGGCCGTCGACGGAACGCAGGACCCCAGCAGAAGGGCCAGGGCCAGGCAGGCACCGCGGCGTGATTTCCTCATGCCGGCAGTCTAGGAATTCCCCCGCGCGTTTTCCATGCGGAAATGACGGTCCGGGGGGTTTTCGGGCTAGACTCGGAGCCTCCTTCCCCGGGACGGATCTCCATGGCGGCTGCCAGCCTGTTGGCCCTGATGGACGACATCGCCAGCGTGCTGGACGACGTGGCGCTGTTGACCAAGGTCGCGGCGAAGAAGACGGCAGGCGTGCTGGGGGACGACCTCGCCCTGAACGCCCAGCAGGTGTCCGACCTGCGGGCCGACCGCGAACTGCCGGTGGTCTGGGCCGTCGCGAAAGGCTCCTTCCGCAACAAGTTGATCCTGGTGCCGGTCGCGCTGGCCATCAGTGCGTTCGCGCCCTGGGCCGTGATGCCGCTGCTGATGGTCGGGGGCGCCTGGCTGTGCTTCGAAGGCGTCGAGAAGATCGTCCACACGTTGCGGCAACGCACGACCGGCGCACTCACCGCCCCCGAGGGCGCTCCCCTGACCGCGGCGGAACAGTCGCTGGACCCGGCGGCCTTCGAGGCGTCGCGCATCCGAGGCGCCATCCGCACCGACTTCGTCCTGTCGGCGGAAATCGTGACGATCACGCTGGGCACCGTCGCCGACGCGGCCTTCGGGACGCGCCTGGCCGTCCTGTCGGGCGTCGCGGTCCTGATGACGGTGGGCGTCTACGGCGTCGTTGCCGGCATCGTCAAACTGGACGACGGCGGCCTGCACCTGGCCTGGCGTCCGGGCAGGGGCGTGGGGCCCCGGTTCCTGCGGCGGCTGGGGCGCGGCATCCTGGCCTTCGCCCCCTGGATGATGAAGGGGCTGTCGGTGGTGGGCACGGCGGCCATGTTCCTGGTGGGCGGCGGCATCCTGACCCACGGCGTGCCGACGGTGAGCCACGCGGTGGAGGGGTGGGCGGAACAGGTGGCTGCCGTGCCCGCCGTCGGGCCCCTCCTGGAATCGCTGGTCCCGGCCCTGGTGAACGTCGCGGCCGGCGGCCTGGTCGGGGCGGCGGTGCTGGGGGGCGCGGCGCTGGGCCGGGGGGTGCTGCGGGCGGTCCGTCGGAAGGGATGAGGGGAAAACCCGTCCCCGACGAGCGTCGTCAACGGTCGATTCCGATCCGTTCGCGTCCCTCTCTCACCGCACGCAGGTGCCCGCCGCCGAGCAGACGAACCCCTTCTTGCAGTTGATGGCGGGCAGGGGCGTCACGTCGCAATCCGGGTCGTACACGCCGCACTTGCAGTGGCAGCCGTCGCCGGCGTCGTAGGTCGCCGCGCTGCACGTCCAGCCCGGCGGGGCGTACGGGCAGTCCGCCGGGCACGTGGCGGTGGACTCGCCGTCGCTGCACGTGCCGTCGCCGCAGACCGGCGGGCACAGGCGGGTCGTCGGAGCGGTAGCGCACACGGCATCGACGGCCCGGAAGGCGTACGTGCTGTCCTCGCCGCCGCACCCGTCCATCGAACAGACGTTCACCTGATAGCAGCGGCCCACCGCGTCGTACACGTAGTCGGTTTCGCCCCGGACCAGGATGCCTTCCAGCAGGCCCGTGAACGCGTCATAGACGCCGGAGCCGGAGTTGCCGCCAAAGGTGTCGGGGTTGCCCACGAAGTAGTCCAGGGTGGACGCCCGGGGATCCCGCACGAAGGCCCCGTCCGCGACCTTGAACGGCAGGCCCGAGGGTACGCCGATGACGACCAGCGGGTCGGCCAGCCCCACGGCCGCACGTCCCGGGCGGACCGCGGCGGGTGTGAAGCGCGGCGTGGCCTTTCGGTCCAACCGGATCACCCCGTAGTCCACCGTCGAGGTCTGGACGCGGGCGACGATGGCGGCACAGGTGAACACGTCCGCCGAAGTGATGGTCGTCGCCTGGCTGGCCGAGTCCATCGCGTACCGGAACACGAAGGCCGTCGACTGGCACCCCTTGCGGTTCGTGATGCAGTGGCCCGCCGTCAGGACCAGGTCGTCGTCGATCAGCGTGCCCGAACAGTAGGCCGCCGTCTTCTGGGTCGCGAACGATTCCCCGGGGCAGAGGACCTGGGACTGCTGCAGCGTCGATCCGGTCAGCACCACGTTGTTCGGGTCGGCCTGGTTCACCCGGGACTTGTCCACCAGGGCCACCGTGGACAGCAGCGCACGATTCCGCCAGGCCGCTTCCGTGACCGCGTACACATCCAGGCGGTCGTCCGTCCCATACACGACTGCACCCGGAACGGAGGCCGTCGCGACCTCGGGGTCGGACGCCGATCCGCAGGTCAGCAGAGGACTTGCGACCAACAGCACCAGGACCAGGCGTGCGAAGCGATCCATCGTTCCTCCTCCCCGGGGCGTACCCCGACCCCAGGACCGGGTCGGCCGTTACGCCCCTCACGCTGCATTCCCTTTCGGGGTACCACGGGGTCCAGGGGAAGGGAAGGTTTCCGGAAAGCAGCGGCCCGCGGGTGCCCGGGGAAGCGGTCGGTGACCGGATCGACGCATCCAGGGTTCCCCGGATCCTTCGAACCCCACCCGATCGACCTGTCCCGGGTTCCCGGAAGGCCTTGATCCCCACCCGATCGACAGGTTCCGGGTTCCCGAGATGCCCCGATCCCCATCCGATCCCCTCCTGGAGGGTCCCCGAAATGCCCCGATCCGCACCCGATCGCCCCATCCCCGACACTCATCAGGCCTCGTCAACGTCCCGCAAACCCTTGCGTGATCCGCGACATGCGCCGAGGACGCCTCTGCCGGAATATTTATTTTCGATCCCGTCGATCCTTTTGCCCCCCCGTCCGTCTGTTGGCCTGTGCGGAGGCGAAACGACGTCTCCGGAACCCCGGCGCGGCGAGGGCCCGGCCGCCGTCGAGGTTCCGGGGCGCCCGTCCGAATCCGCAGGAACCGGGCCCGGGGTCGGGTCCGGGGGCCAACGGTCCGTGGACGAATGGAGGTCATCATGTGGACACCTCAACTGTCGGCTCGTGTGGATCTGTTCCGGAAGGTGGGCGGCCAGGTGGTCGCCGCGATCGAGGCGGTGCCGGAACTGCGGGACATGGCCGGGCCCCTGCAGGACGCCATGGCGCGGTTGCAGGCGGCAAAGGAGGGCCGCGACCAGGCCCGGGCGGCGGCCACCGCGAAACTGAAACTGCGGGACCAGGCCGAAGCCGCGCTGGACAAGGCGGTCCGGCAGGTCTACCTGGACCTGCTGTCGGTGGTCGGGGGGGACAAGCGCAAGGCGCCCTTCCAGACGGCGTTCCCCGGAGGGTTGACCCCGATCCTGGACCCGGTGCCGACCCGCCGGACCCCGCAGGTGGCGGGCCTGGAGGAGCGCCTGAAGTCCCTGGAAGGCCAGGCGCAGCGGGCCGAAGTCGTCGCGGCGGCCCGCCAGGCGTTCCAGGCGTCGCTGGAGGCCGCGATGACGGCCGAGGGTGGCGAGGCGAACGCCCGCGCGGACCTGAATACCGCCAAGACCGCCTTCATCCGGGAACTGCGGATCGTGTACGGTCGCCTGACCGTGCACCTGGGTGACGCCCGCAAGGTCGCGGCGTTCTTCCCGGCCTTCCCCCAGAAGGCGGGACACGCCAGGACCGGCCCCGGGACCCCCCAGTCCGCTGCGCACCCGATGCCCGCCGAGGCCCAGTGACCTCCCGCCAGTGGCCCCGCCTCAATCCCATCCCACCCCCCCCAGCCCTCCTCACAGGGAATTCCCAGGATCCGATCGACGGGCGAGGAGGCTGTCTCGTACCGAAGCATGCGACGTTGTAGAATCGCTCCAGTCGATCGAGCGTGTTCGGAGGCGCGTCGTGCCGGAAATCTCCCGTTTCCTCGGAATGGTCATCGCGATGTTCTTCGCCGACCATTCGCCCCCGCATTTCCACGTTCGTTACGGTGATCGCAAAGCCACCGTCGCCATCGATCCGCCAGGCGTACTTTCCGGAAGCCTGCCTCCCCGCGTTCTTGGCCTCGTCGTAGAGTGGGCGACGCTGCACCGCGAGGAGCTTCAAGCCGACTGGGATCGGGCACGTGCGCTGAGCCCGCTGGAGCCCATCGCCCCATTGGAGTGACGCCATGCCGAACGACATCGTCGAGGTAAGGGTCCTGGGCGGCTACCGGCTGTTCCTTCGATTCGAGGATGGCGTCGAAGGAGAGGTGGACATCGCCGAAGTCATCCCCTTCGAGGGCGTGTTCGCTCGCCTCCGTGAGCGCACCGAATTCCAGAAGGTCTTCGTTGATCCCGAGTGGGGAACCATCTGCTGGCCCGGAAACCTCGACCTCGCACCGGAACCGCTCTACGAAAGGCTCGCGCTGGGCCACGTGCCCGGGCCGTACCCGGCGGGTTCAGTCCAGTCGTCGCCCGCCGGGGTGGCGGATTCCAGGCCCGGACGGGACGAGGGGTAGTGACGGGGTTCCAACCCGATCCAATACGGCTACGTGCCATCCGGCAGGCGTTCCAGCACTGCTCGCAAGACTACAACGCCACCAACCGCACCCGCTCGTCGTAGTACGCCGCCCCTTCGCCGTCGTCGGTGGCGCGGGCCTGGACCAGGCGGTTCGCGCACTGGCCGTCGGACACCCACCCGCCCTTGGGGATCAGCGCGACGTCGCGGCGCTGGGTGGGATCGTGGCGCACGCGCACGGTCAGGTGGGCGAGGGGGGATTCCAGGCGGGCCAGCGCCCCGTCGGGGATGCCGGCGGACGCGTCGGGATGGACCGTGACGACGGCCGGGCCCTCGGGACGCACCGACCACTGGGAACACTGGCGCAGGGGCGTGGACACGGACATCAGGAACAGGGGGTGGTCCGGGTCGTCGGGGGGCGTCGTGTCGGGCGTTTCGGACAGCAGGCGCGCCCGTCCCGTGGGGGTGGGGAAGCGCCGGCCCTCGAACACGATGCGCGGCGCGAAGGGATTGCGGACCGCGCCGGCCTCCAGGGCCTCCAGCGTCACCCCGGCGGCCTCCAGGCGCGGGCCCACCAGGCGGCGTTTCCAGTCCCGGTGGGATCCGGCGAATTCGGCGGCCAGGCCCAGGCGCGCGGCCAGGCCCTGCATGATTTCCAGGTCGCTGCGTGCCTGGCCCTGAGGGGGCACGACGGGCACGGACGCCGACAGGTAGGGATGCCCGTAGGCGCCCAGCAGGTCGTCGGACTCCAGCAGCGTCCGGGTGGGCAGCACCACGTGGGCGCAGCGCGCGGTGTCCGTCAGGAACGCGTCGGCGACGACGACGAACTCGCGGGTGCGCAGGGCCTCGGCGGTGCGATCGGAGTCCGGCAGCATCGCGACGGGGTTGCCCGCCGTGATCCAGACGGCCCGGATGGGCGGGTCGCAGGCGGCCAGGATGTCGTGGCCCAGCAACGGTTCGCTGACGGTCCGAGGCGCGGGCGGCCCCTGCAGAACGGACACGTCGAAGGCCTTGCGGCGGCGCCAGTAGAAGGACACGCCCGCCCCGGGCACGCCGACGTTGCCGGTCACCAGGCCCAGGGCGTCGATGGCGCGAACGGTGGCCGCGCCGTGCAACCGCCGGACGAGACCCCAGCCCACCAGGATCGTCGCCGGACGGTCGCAACCCAGGCGGCGGGCCAGATCCTCGGCTTCCGGGACGGCCACGTCGGCGTCGCGGCACCAGTCCGCCACGGACCGGGAGGTCGCCAACGCCCGGAAGGCGTCCAGATCGTCACACCACGTCGCGGCGTCCGGGTCGGCGAGGCCCTCGCGGAACAGCACGCCCGCCACGGCCATCGCCAGGGCCAGGTCCCCGCCGGGCCGGGGCTGGATCACGCGATCCGCCACGGCCTCGGTGCGGTGCCGGACCGGGTCGATCAGCACCACAGTCGCGCCCCGGGCCCGGGCGTCGCGAACCACCGCCAGCGTGTGCGGGCTGGACGTCGCACAGTTCTTGCCCCACAGGACGACGGTCCGGGCGTTGCGCACCTCGTCCAGGTCGGAGGAATCGGACACGCCGAAGTCGGCCAACTGCGCCGCGTCGCCCGCCCCGCCGCACACGTCCCCCCGCTTGGTCGTCGCGGGGCCGTAGAGGGCGAAGAACAGGTCGGGGATTTCCGTCAGCAATCCCAGGGACCCGCCGCAGCGGTAGTGCAGGATCGCCGCCCCGCCCGACTGGCGCCGGATGGCGTCCAGGCGCCCCGCGACAAGGTCCAGCGCCTCGTCCCAGCTCGCCGGACGGAATTCCTGGTCCAGCGAGTCCCGCACCAGCGGCGTCAGCACCCGATCGTCGGCATACTGGCGTTCGAACACGCGCGCGGTCCGGGGGCACAGAAAGCCCCGGGTGACCGGGTGGTCCGGGTCGCCGTTCAGCGCCACCACGCGGCCGTCAACAACCGTCGCCAGGATGCCGCAGACGTCCGGGCAGTCCCGGTTGCAGGTGGTCCGTCGAATCTCGGTGGGCATGCGCCTCCCCAAACGTTCCGGTCCCGCAGCGAAGTATACCCGCGCCCGACCGAACGTCCGACACGTGGTTGTCGTGGACCTCGACGTGGACGTGCACGTGGACCTGGACGTCGACGTAGACGTGGACGCCCCCCAACCCCCAAACCCATCCCCCACCCTCGCCGCCCACCCCCCTCATTGACGCAATGCGTTATACTTCCCCTCCCCTCCCCGTGGAGCACACCGTGTTTCCGGTCCCCACGTCCCCCTTCCCGTCGTCGCAGCCCCTCGCCGCCCGCCTGATCGCGCCGGTGGGAGCCGCGGAGGTCCGCCTGCTGTCCCGCGCCGGGGCCACGGTGCTGGCCCTGCCGAACCGGTACTCGGTGACCTACCTGGTGATGTCCGGCGACGCGGTCGTGGTCGTGGACGTGGGCTCCCATGCGGACGTGCCCCGCATCCTGGACGCGCTGCGGTGGCTGGGGCGGCAGCCTTCCCAGGTGCGCGCGGTGGTCGTGTCGCACTACCACTTCGACCACGTCATGGGCATCGACGCGCTGGCGCAGCGCTGCGGGTGCCCGGTGGCGATGTCGCGGCCGGCCTTCGATTCCCTGCACGACGGCCCGGCCCTGCGCACCCCGCCCGGAAAGGCCGTCTGGCCCTTCCTGCTGGGCTGGGCGCGGCAGGGGTTCCCGGTCCTGCCCGCGGCGGACTGGCGCGTGGTGCGCCGGTACCTGGATCCCAAGGCCAAAAATCCCTTCCAGTCGGATCTGGTCCCGCTGGACGACGGCCAGTCGTTCTTCGGCCTTCCCGGCTGGAAGGTGCGGTTGACGCCGGGGCATTCGGACTGCTCGATGGCGCTGGTCCACCGGCGGGCCGGCTTCCTGGTCACCGGCGACACCGTCCGCAACTACCTGGGCGGCGAGTGGAACCCCCTGCGGGTCGATCCCGTCCAGATGGAAGGCACCATCGCGCTGCTGCGAGGCCTGCCCATCCGCACGGTCTTCCCGGGCCACGGCCCGGTCCTGGACGGCGAGAACGTGCTGGAGCGCCTGAAGACCGTGCGTGCGTGAATTTCGTCTGTTCAGGAATGGGTGCGGGGCGCGGGTTTCGGAGCCCGGCCTACTTCTTCGGCTTCAGCGCCTTCAACGACGACGCGATCATGTAGGCGGCCAGGGCGACGATGACGACGCCGCCGGTCCACTTCATGCCGAACCAGCCGGGCACGTCGCTGACCAGCTTGACCTCGGCCGTGACCAGGATCGCCAGCACGATGCCCATCAAGGCCTCGCCGGCCACGAAGCCCGACGCCACCAGCAGGCCGCGATTGGACACGTCCTCCAGTTCCTTGTCGGTGGTCGCGCCGCGGCTCTTGGCCACCAGGCTGCCGACCCACTGGATCACGCCACCTGCGAAGATCGCCACGATGGTCGGGAAGGGCAGGTACATGCCGACCGCGACCAGCATCGGGCTGGGCACGCCCACCGCGATCAGGCCGATGGCGAACATCACACCCATCAGGATCAGTTCCCAGCGCAGGGACCCGGAAATGATGCCCTGGGCCGTGACCGCCATCAGGTTCGCCTGGGGCGCGGGCAGCAGTTCGCCGCCCAGGCCGCCGGGGGTGGCCTTGTGCAGCAGGCTGATGACGGACACCAGGAACACCGAGGACGCCAGGACGCCGACGAAGCCGCCGATTTCCATGCGCCAGGGGGTGCCGCCCAGGTTGTAGCCGACCTTCCAGTCCTGGGCCATGTCACCGGCCACGCCGGCCACGCAGCACACGACCGTCGCGACGCCCAGAACGGCCAGCACGCCGGTGCGCATGGCTTCCGACATGGTCTTGCCGTCGGCCAGGTAGCCGCCGCCCATGCCCAGCATGACCAGCAGTCCGGCGGCGATCAGCAGCGTGGACAGGGTCAGGCCGGAAATCGGGTTCGACGAGGAACCGATGATCGACACCAGAAAGCCGGCCACGGCCGCGAACAGGAACGCCATGATGCCCATGACGATCGTGACGATCAGGGACACGGCCAGCGAGCTGCACAGGACGACGTACAGGCCGAACATCGCCAGGGCCATGAAGCCGATGGCGACGAACACGATGCGCATGTCCAGGTCCTTGTCCGTGCGCAGGACCTCGGGGCCGCCGGCCTTGCTGCCGCCCACGGACGTGAACGAGCGGGAGATGCCCGCGGCCAGGTTCTTGCGCATCTTGAACAGGGTGAAGAAGGCGCCGACGATCATCGCGCCGATGGCGATCATCTTGATGTTGCTGTTGTAGATCTTGGACAGCCCGTCGAACCCGCCGGCGCCGCCGAACAGGGCGGCCCAGTCGCCCGACGCGACCATCTGGTTCAACTGCGCGGACATCGCGGTGTCGCGACTGGCCATCAGGTACAGCAGGACGGGCATCAGGAACATCCAGCCGAACATGCCGCCGGCCAGGGTGATGGCGCCGTACTTGGGCCCGATGATGTAGCCGACGGCCAGGAAGGCCGGCGAGGGGTCCGGGGTGAAGACCGGGAACGCGCCGTTGGACGTTTCGTTCAACTTGAACGCGCCGCGGTAGGAACCGCCCAGGATCGGCACGCCGTTGCCGTTCTTGAAGAATTCGACCAGCCCGGCGATGCCCATGGCCGCGAACACCGACCCCGCGCCCGAGGCGCCGCCCTGGCCGGCCTTGACGATTTCCGTGCAGGCGACGCTTTCCGGGAACGGCAGGGAGGTGTCTTCCATGAACGTGCGGCGCAGCAGAATCATCAGCAGGACGCCCAGGACGCCGCCGACCGCCAGCAGTGCCGTCGCCAGGAACCAGTTGGCGGAAAAGAGGTCCAGGTTGTCCCAGGCGCCCACGATGATGAACGCGGGGACCGTGAAGATGGCGCCCGCGGCCAGGGCCTCGCCGACGGCGCCGGTGGTTCGGGCGATGTTCTCTTCCAGGACGTTGCCCTTGAACAGGCGCAGGACGGCCATCGAGATGACCGCCGCCGGGAAGGTGGCCGCCACCGTCATGCCGGCCTTCAGGCCCAGGTAGGTGTTGGCGGCGCCCAGCACGATCGCCATCAGGGCACCCAGCACCAGGGGCTGCCAGGTCAGTTCCTTCATGTTCGACTTTGGATCGACGTAGGGCTTGTATTCGTGCGCCATTCCCCCTCCTTCACAACGGCCTGAAACCGGCCGAGCGTACCCCGGCGCGCGCGATGGTGTCCAGCAGAAACACGGGGGTGGAAATCGGTGTCTGTCCCCATTTCGGAAAATCGGTGTCTGTCCCCATTTTCGGCTAGCGCAGATCGGCGAGGAGGGACGGGTCGATGACGGTGCCGCCGCGGATGCCGACGATGCGGGAGGCGACCCGGGCGGCGAAGGTCAGGGCGTCCGGGGCGGACATCCCGCGCAGCCGGGCGACGATCAGGCCGGTGATGAAGGAGTCGCCCGCGCCCGTCAGGTCCACGACCGGGACCGGGAGGGCCGGGACGCGCACCGCGGCGCCGTCCAGGATGCCGAAGGCGCCCAGGGGACCGTCGGTCACCACCACGTCCACCGAGGCGCCCGTCAGGCGGGCGACGGCATCCTCGGCGGCCAGCCCCGTGGCCACCTCGGCCTCCCGGCGGTTCACGACCAGCAGGTCGAAGGGCTGCCCGCGTTCGCGTCCCAGCAGGTCCAGGTGGGGCGCGGACCAGCAGCCCGAAACGGCGATCTTCGCGCCCTTGGCCCGGACCTCGGCCACGCGCCCGGGGACCGTGTAGGCCTCCTTCACGCCGCCCACGTGCACCCAGGGGGCGACGGGGATTTCCGGGACGTGGTTCAGGCAGGCGTGGTCGCCGGCGCTCAGGAACGCCCGGTCGTGGCCGTCGGAAAAGACCAGCGACAGGAACGGGTCGGGACGGGACGGCCACGACACCGACCGGATGCCCAGGCGGTGCATCAGGGCCTCGGCGGCCAGGTCCACCATGCCGCCGCCCGAGGGGTGGACCAGCGTCACGTCCACGCCCAGGGCCGCCGCCACCGACGCGGCGTTCATTTCGCCGCCGAAGCCGGTGGGGATGGAATCGACGTAGCGTTCCTCGCCCGGGGCCGGCAGGGGGTCCAGGACCGGCAGGAAGACCTCGAAG
>CAINDP010000131.1 GCA_903847405.1 uncultured Myxococcales bacterium
GCGTCCCTGGCCGGCCTGGGTGCCCTGCTGGCCCTGGGCCTGTTGTGCAAGGAAACGGCGGCCACCGCGGTACCCGCCATCGTGCTGACCGCGATCCTGTGGCCCGCGACAGGCGGGCGTCGGCGCGAATGGGTCGCGCCCGTCGCGGTGTCCCTGGGGGTCCTGGCCGCGTACGTCGCGCTGCGCCTGTTCGCCCTGGGCCGCCTGTTCGCCGAAATGATCCCCTGGCAGGACAATCCGCTGGTCCGGGCGGACACGGCGGGCCGATGGTCCGGCGCGCTGGCCGTGCAGTGGGAAGCCTTCCTTCTGCTGATCGCGCCCCTGCGCCTGTCGGTCGATTACGGGTGGAACGTCCTGGACCTGCCGGAGGCGGGATTCCCGCTGCGGGCCGTCGCGGGCCTGCTGGTGGTGGCCGCGGTGGCCGCCGGGTTCCTCGCCGCCATCCGTCGCCGCCCTCCCCTGGCCTTCGGCCTCCTGGTCCTGGCCTGCGGCTGGTCGATCGTGTCGAACCTGCTGTTCCCCGGTTCGATCCTGCTGGCCGAGCGGCTCCTGTACCTTCCCTCCGCCGGCGCCGCCCTGGCCCTGGCCGCGGCCATGCCGCAGGGCCTGCCGACCGCCACCGGACCGGGCCGGTGGGCGCGGCTGGCGGGCCTGACGATCGCCGTGGCGTGGATCGCGTTGCTGGGCCTGCGTTCCTGGGATCGGGCCGCGGACTTCCGCACCGCAGAATCACTGTTCGCGACGTCGCTGGCCCAGCGCCCCGGCAGCAGCCGGCTGCACGTCAACCTGGGGGTGGCGCTGCAGGACGACGGGCGCTGGACCGAAGCCGAACCGCAGTTCCGCCGGGCCCTGGCCATCGATCCCGAGGACGCCGAGGCCCACAACAACCTGGGCCTGTGCCTGGCCAACGCGGGCAGGCCCTCCGAGGCCGCACGGTCCTTCGTCGAGGCCCTCCGGATCCGTCCGGGGTTCCCCTCGGCCCTGGGCAACCTGTGCCTGCTGCTGGAATCGGCAGGCAGCCAGGAGGCCGCCCTGGACTGGTGCGAAAAGGCCGTCCGTCACGGGGCGCCCGTGGACAAGGCCCTCCAGCGCCTGCGCGCGGGCGGGCAATCCTCCTGGAAGGGCGACCCCCGCCCGTAGCCCTGCCATCACGAATTCTTCATGGTGGTCAATCCATAGGCAACGCGCGAGAATCCGACCCGGGACCGGAACGGGGGCGATCATGCGCACGGTGGAGCCGATCACGGGCACGACGATCCGCTGCAAGGGATGGGGGCAGGAAGCCGCCCTGCGGATGCTGCACAACAACCTGCACCCGGACGTGGCCGAGCGCCCCGAGGACCTGGTGGTCTACGGCGGGTCGGGCAAGGCGGCGCGGAACTGGGACTGCTATGACCGCATCGAGCGCAGCCTGCTGGACCTGGAGGACGACGAAACCCTGCTGGTGCAGTCGGGCAAGGCCGTGGGCATCGCCCGGACCCACTGCGAGGCCCCCCGGGTGCTGATCGCGAACTCGAACCTGGTGCCGGCCTTCGCCACCTGGGACAAGTTCCGGGAACTGGACCGCGCCGGCCTGACGATGTACGGCCAGATGACCGCCGGTTCGTGGATCTACATCGGGACCCAGGGCATCCTGCAGGGAACCTATGAAACCTTCGCCGCCGCGGCCCGGACGCACTTCGGCGCGGACCTGTCCGGCAAGGTCGTCCTGTCCGCAGGGCTGGGCGGCATGGGCGGCGCCCAGCCCCTGGCCGTGACGATGAACGGGGGCGTGTTCCTGGGCGTCGAAGTGGACCGCAGCCGCATCGAACGCCGCATCGCGACCCGCTACCTGGACACCTGGACCGATTCGCTGGACACGGCGCTGCGCATGGCCGCGGAGGCCCGACGCGACCGCCTGCCCCTGTCCATCGGGCTGCTGGGCAACGCGGCGACGGTGTTCGCCGACATCCTGCGGCGGGGCGACCTGCCGGATCTGGTCACCGACCAGACGTCGGCCCACGACCTGTTGAACGGGTATGTGCCGGACCAGGTGGCCTTCGACGACGCGCTGCGGCTGCGGACGGAGGACCCCGCGCAGTACGAGGCCCTGTCCCTGGACGCGGTGGCCCGGCACGTCACGGCGATGCTGGGCTTCCAGAAGGCAGGGGTGCCGGTTTTCGATTACGGCAACAACATCCGGACCCAGGCGCACCGGGCCGGCGTGGCGGACGCCTATGCCTTCCCGGGGTTCGTGCCCGCCTATATCCGGCCGCTGTTCTGCGAGGGCAAGGGGCCGTTCCGCTGGGTGGCCCTGTCCGGCGATCCGGCCGACATCGCGGCGACCGACGCGGCCGTGCTGTCGCTGTTCCCGGACAACGACGGCCTGCAGCGGTGGATGCGCCTGGCACGGGAAAAGGTCGCCTTCCAGGGCCTGCCGGCGCGGATCTGCTGGCTGGGCTACGGCGAGCGGGATCGGGCGGGCCTGGCGTTCAACGACCTCGTCAAATCGGGCAAGGTCAAGGCGCCCATCGTCATCGGCCGGGATCACCTGGACGCCGGATCCGTGGCGTCGCCCTACCGGGAAACCGAGGCCATGAAGGACGGGTCCGACGCCATCGCCGACTGGCCGCTGCTGAACGCCCTGCTGAACACCGCCAACGGCGCGACGTGGGTGTCGATCCACCACGGCGGCGGCGTCGGCATCGGGTACTCGATCCATGCCGGCGTCGTGATCGTCGCCGACGGCACGGACACGGCCGCCGGGCGGCTGGAACGGGTCCTCCGGGGCGACCCCATGATGGGCGTCCTGCGGCACGCCGACGCCGGCTACGACATCGCCATCGCCGCCGCCCACCGCGACGGCATCAAGGTCCCGCACCTGTCCTGAAAAATGGGGACAGACACCGATTTTCGGAAAAATGGGGACAGACACCGATTTTCGCGAGCGTCAGTCCGCCTGGAACGCGCGGACGATCTCGTGGGTGCGATCGATGGTGAACAGGACACCGGCGTACCCCACGACGCTGCTGTCGTCGCCGTTCGCGTCGCCGCTGCACGCATAGGACGCCAGTTCGGCGGACCGGGCGCCCAGGGCGCGGACCGCCACCAGCATCGCCACCGCCGGCACCAGGCCGCACATGCTGACGTGGTGCTCGACCGCCGCGCCGTACAGTCCCCGGGGATCCAGGCCCGTCAGGCGCTCCAGGACCATCCGGTCCTTCCGGGCCGCCACGCGACGCGGTTCGTGATGGTTCAGATCGCTGCTGGCCACGATCAGGACCGGCTCGCCGCAGGCCTTCACGGCCGTCGCCACCGCTTCCCCCACGGCCTCGGCGAGGCTGCAGGACATGGTGCGCAGGCACACGGCCGCCACGCGGACGCGAGGGTTGCGGGCCAGCAGGAACGGCAGGTGGACCTCGACGCCGTGCTCCTCGGCGTGGGCCAGGTCGTCCCGCACCGCCTCCGGGCAGGCCGCCACGATCCGCGCGCTGAGGTCCTCGTCCAGCGGCACCTCGCCCATCGGAGTGACGAAGGGCCCGTCGGCCGCGACGGCGACCCGGGCGCCCAGCCCGGTGTGATTCGGCGCCAGGATGATGACCCGGTCCGGAACGACGACCCGCGCATACGTGGACGCGGCGACGGGCCCCGAGAATGCATAGGCGGCATGGGGAGCCATCAGCCCGACGGCAGGTCGCGGCGTCACGGAACCGGCGGCCCCCAGCAGGCGCAAAACCTCGACGCGCAGTTCTTCGCCCTGGGACGGGTAGAACCGTCCGGCAACGGCAGCAATCCGCGGCATGCTCCTCCCCCTCGGGTCGAACGGCCCCTCGCGCAGGCCGGGCGAGCCGATCCAACCCGTCAAGGCGACGACGATACCGAACGGTGATCCGGATTGCCAGGAATTCGCGTAGGATGATCGGCAGACAGGACAGGTTGCCGCAGGAGGAACGGGATGGACGCTCGCCGATGGCCGATCCGGGTGTTTCTGACTCTGCTCGCGGCAACCGGTTGCGCGGGGTCCTCGGATTCGGCCACGAACGACGTGCCGGATCCGGACGGGCTGGTGCAGTTCTCCACCACCCCCGTCCCGCCGCTGAAGCTGGACCTCCTGTTCGTCCTGGACGACACCGCCTCGATGGCGCAGCACCAGGGTTCCCTGGGCGCCGCTTTCCAAAGGTTCGACCAGGCGCTCGCAAAACACGGCAAGCCGAACCTGCAGGTCGCGTTCACCACGACCAACGTCTGCGCCCTGGGCATGCCGGGCGCCGTCCGTGGAAAGTTCGTGTACGACCCCGCGCAGGAAGTCGACCCGAACCGCGTCGAAAAGCGCGTGATTCCATGCAGCTCCGACGCCGATTGCGCGACGTGGTCGACGGCACACCCGGAAGCCCCGCTGCCCGATCCGGCCCACTGGGTCTGCGAAGCGCGTCCGTCGGGCGTCCAGTGGACCTGCGACACCCCGCCCCAGATCAAGGAGCAGAACGGACCGGACGCGTTCGAGCCCGGCGACACCCTGTTCACGTTCACGTCGCAGTGCCGCTACCTCTGCAACAAGGACACCACCCCCGATGGGTGCGTCAGCGTATTTGGCCAGCCCGCCTACCGTTGCCTGTACCCGGGCGGCGACGCGACCATCGCGGGCTGCGTCCTGCCCCCGGCCACCGACGGGTGCCCCGCCGCCGCCGATGGCCCGAAGGTGCTCAACGACGCGGTGGCCGACCGGTGGTTGAAGGAATGGATCGCGGGCCGCTGGGCCGGCAGCCCGGACTTCGATCCCCAGTGGAAGCATCTGCCGACCGGCGATTCCGCGCCCGACGTCGCCGCCCGCGACGCGGCCCGCACGGGGGTCTTCCAGCGGTTGTTCACGTGCATGGCCACCCTGGCCGCCCCGCCGGGATTCGCGTGCGCCAGCCAGGAGCAGCCCCTGCGGGCCGCGTGGATGGCCCTGGACAAGACCGGCGAAAACGCCGAACAGGCCGCGAATTTCCTGCGGGACGACACCCTCCTGTGGATCATCGCGATCAGCGACGAGGACGACTGCTCGGCACCGGAATTCCAGAAGGCCGACGGCACGTTCGCCAACGTCGTTCCGTTCGAGGATTTCGGCCGTTGCGCCTGCCTGCGCGACGAGCAGGGATGCACCGCCGCGGGCGCCTGCGACCCGGCGGCCTGCCTGACCGACGGAGTCTTCGACGGTGCGAAGTGCCCGCTGTACTCGACGACGCGCTCGGTCAACCTGCTGCGCAGCCTGAAGCCGGACCCCGCGCAGGTCGCCTTCCTGGCCGTCACGGGCGGGATCGTCCCGGGCTCGACCACGTCGCCGTCCCAGGACGTGGGCGCCATCCAGCAGCGGTACCTGGACTGCAAGTGCAGCGCGTCGAACCCGGCCGTCGCGCCGTTCACCTACGGTTGTACCGGCGCGCACGGCAGGGCCGACCTCGGCATCCGGATGGCGCAGGTCGCCGGCGCGTTCGGCGCCGGGAACGGGTGGGTCGCGAACCTCTGCGCCGACGACACGGATTTCATGCTGGAAGACCTGGTCCCCCAGGGGGAACTGACCCTGACCCCGATCTGCCTGCCGCAGCCCCTGGCCACGCCGCTGTTCATCGAGGTCCGCCGGTACGACCCCTGGGGCAACTGCACCACGCCGGACGCCGACGGGACCTGCCTGCCCCTGGTGCTGGCCACGGGCCCCGACGCGGAGGGCGACTACGTCCTGGTGCAGAATTCGCCGGCGTGCCCGCTGTTTGACCCGACGGCGGGCCAGCGGCTGGAGAACGCCATCCTCCTCAAGACCCCGCTGACCGATTCGTCGCGGATCGACGTCCGGTACCAGGCCCAGGCGGAGTAGTGCGAGGAAGTGCCCCGGAGGGCAGGCGGAAATCCAGGAATGTCGGGGGAACAGCGGAGAGAGGGAGATTCGAACTCCCGGTAAGCTATGCCTACGGCTGATTTCGAGTCAGCTGCCTTCGACCGCTCGGCCATCTCTCCAGATCAAGGTCACACAATCGACGATCCGGCGGAGAGAGGGGGATTCGAACCCCCGGTAACGTTACCGCTACACACGATTTCCAGTCGTGCACCTTCGACCGCTCGGTCATCTCTCCGTTCACTGCAACGCGTCCCGGTCACCCGGGGCGTGTTCGTCGTTCTTCAAAGAACCGCCGCAACAGATCGGAACCGGCGACCGCCTCCACCCCGCCGGTCACCCGGCACCGGTGGTTCAGGCGCGCGTCGGAAAGAATCGTATACAGGCTGCGAACAGCCCCAGCCTTGGGGTCGTCGCAGCCGAACACCACCCGCGGGATCCGGGCCAGCACGATGGCGCCCGCGCACATCGGGCACGGCTCCATCGTGACGAACAGCGTCGCGTTCCGCAGGGCATCGAGCCCCGCGGCCGCCGCCTCGCGGATCACCACGGTTTCGGCGTGGGCCGTCGGATCGCCCGTCGCCAGGACCCGGTTGTGACCGCAGGCCAGCACCCGTCCGCCCGAAACCAGCACGGCCCCCACGGGGACCTCGCCGGCCCGGAAGGCGGCTTCGGCCTGGTCCAGGGCAAGCCGCATCGCGGCGACGTCGTCCATCGCACCCCGGCATTCCAACGAACCGGCGGTAGTGTAATCGTGTCGTCCAGCCCGGTCAATATCGACCTTCAGGGCGCCGCTCCGTCGCGCCTTGCCGGGATGCAATTTCGTTTTCAGGTAGGATAGGCCCCGTCACGCGGAGCGGATGGATCGATGGACGCGACGACTGTCCAGGGCGTTCTGGCAAACGAAGGGACCATCCAGGACTTCCGCATCCCCGGTCCCGAGGCCGTCGAGGACCCCCGCCGCCTGGACGGCGCCCCCTTCCTGACCTTCCTGGCCTGGGCCGCCCTGCGCAAGGCTACGGGCGTCGCGCGCATCCAGTCCGCCACCGGCACCTCAACGCTGCTGGGCTTTTCCCAGGGCGGGCTGGTCACCTGCGAGGACGACGGCCGCCCCTTCACCGGCGAAGTGCTGCAGTGGCTGGCCGAGCAGCGCATCGTCGAAGCCCCCCGCCTGGAGGCGATCCGGACCGCCTCGGCCGGCAAGCCGATCCTCCAGGCCCTGTTCGAGCACAAGGCCTGCACCCCGCAGGACCTGGTCGAGGCCATCAAGGGGGCCAAGGAGCGCATGCTGGGACGCTTCCTGCAGGCAGGGCGATGGACCTTCGCGTGGCAGGACACCCCGACCGTCAAGCGCACCGACCCGGTCGTGGTGGACCTGCTGGCCTGCATCGTCGCCAACATGCGCCTGATGACCCGCAACTCCTACGCCAGCGACCTGGACCCGTTGTTGAAGGACGTCCAGGGGCGGTACCCCAACAACACCGGCACGCTGACGCCCGCCCAGGCCGACCTGATGCTGTCGGACAAGGAGCGCAAGGTCCTGGAACTGTCGGCCGACGGGACGATGACGCTGAAGGAAGGCGTCGCCATGAGCCTCCTGAGCCGCACGCAGACGGATCGCCTGTTCATCATCGCGGCGTTCCTGGGATTCGTGGAGTTCCGCACCCTGGGCCTGCCCAAGGGCGGCGTCGAAACCCTGGAAAAGGAACTGAAGTCGACCCTGGAGCGCCTGAAGTCCGAGGATTTCTTCCTGCGCCTGGGCGTGCACTGGACGTCCCATCCGAAGCACTATCCCGCCGCGTACCGGAAGATGACCGATCGCTGGGGACCCGCCAGCCGGGTGCGCCAGCACACCCCACTGACCGCCGAGATCGCCGCGGCCATCCAGGAACTGATGGACGAGGCGTACAACGGCATCCAGGACCAGTCGGCACGAATGGAGTACCGCCTGCGGCGCTTCGGGAAGGAAACCCTGATCTTCGGCACGGACTTCCTGTACAAGCAGGCCCACCTGGCCGTCTTCCGGGAGGAATGGGAACTGGCCCAGGAAATCATCGAAAGCGCGATCGACATCCGTCCGAAGGGGGAGTTCGTGGCCCTGCGGAACGGCATCGTGAACCGCACGATCCGCAAGGACGAATGACCTGACGTTGGCGTGGCGGCAGCAGGAGCCGATCAGGCCTTCGGAACGCAGACGGGCGCCGCCAGTTCCGTGTCGCACCGGGTATCCCCCAGGCAATCCACGTCCGACCGGCAGCGCAGAAGGCATCGACTTTCGGCGTTGAGGGTCCCGCAGGCCGTCGGGAACGGGCAACTGCTGCCGTACAGGCTGGCGCACAGCGTCGAGCAGTAGCCGGTCGCGCCCGCCTTCGTCCCGTGGAGGCAGGTGCCGATGCGGCAGTCCCCGTCCGCGGCACAGGCGGTCGCGATTTCGCCCAGGCCCAGCGCGACGCAGGCGTACCGGGACGGATCCGGCCACGGGTCGCCATAGCGGCAGACCATCCCGGCTTCCGTGCGGCACTGGGTCCCCTCGGTGCACCCGGGCATGCAGCGCCCCTCGCCCTTGGTCGTCCCGACGGCGACGGTTTCGACGCACATCGACAGGCTGGGGCACGCCACCGAACTGGAGCACTTCTGGGTGCAGAAGCCGAAGGTCTTGGTGGAGTCCTGCAGGCAGGCTTCCGCGCCGCCGCAGTCGTTGTCCAGCTTGCAGGGGCGCATGGACTGGCTGCACGTGCCGGTCGCCGCCACGTCGCACCGCCCCGACGCGCACTCCGTTTCGTTCAGGCACTGGGTGCCGATCAGCCCGCCCGCGGCCGCGGATCCGCACACGTTCACCTTGTCGCCGGTCACCGGTTCCCGTCGCTCGATGCAGGCACGGGGCAGGTCCCCTGCGACCGCGCAACCCGCCACGTCGTCGGGACCGGCGCAGGCCTTCAGGCACACCGACTTCCCGCCCAACAGCACGCACCGGGTCCCGTCGGGGCACGGGGCGTCGGCGCTGCACGACAGGACCGCGCAGTAGCCGCCCGGGAAGTTCGACAGGCATCCTGCCGCGCCCGCGCAGTCGTCGGCGGTCGTACACCCGTCGCCGGGGGCGCCGAGGGTCGATACGTAGTGGCAGACCTTCTTCAACTCGCCCGCGGGGTCGGGCAACAGCTTGCAGGCATAACTGTCTTCGACGCGGCAGTCCGCGTCGCCCTGGCACGAAAGGAAGCAGGCGGGCTGCCCCAGGGAAATCCCCATGCAGGCCGACCCGTCGGGACACGCGAACGCGCCGGCGGCGGTGCCGCAGCCCTTGTAGATGCAGGATCCGTTCGACCACAGGCAGGACCAGACCTTCGTATCCTCGCCGCAGTCGCGTTTCGTGATCGTGCAGGGCTTGCCGATCGCGCCACCCGGGTAGGTGACCGCATCCGGCACGTCCTTGTTCGTCGTGTCCTTCGGCACGTCCTGGACCACGTCGTCGCCCGGGACGTCGGCGTCTTCGACCGCACCGTCGCCCGTTCCGTCGTCGTGGCTGATTTCGGGCATGACGATGTCGCCGCCTTCCCCCGGGTCGTCCGCCGCCTTGCAGGTGCCGCCGTACTCGACCGTTCCGGCCGGACAGTTCAGCCCCTTGCTGCAGCCGGCGACCGCGAAGGCCAGCAGGACGATCCCCCCCCAGGCACCGACGTTCCCGCACATGCGCATCCGGTTCGACATGGGTTTCCGCGTCCTCGTGTGGTGCCTTTTCCCTGAAGGATGCTAGCGGTCCGGCGGCGGGAATGTCAAACGGGGGTGGATTGGAACGGATCGCCAGATACAAAAACGGCGGGCACGCGGCCCGCCGTTTTAGTGGTTCGGAGACAAAGGGTATCGAACCGCCGTCGCCCTCCTCAGAGCGTTCCGGCATCATCCGGGGTATCACCCGCCGTATCGCTACGCGGTGACCTACTCTCTTGCGGTTGGCCGGCCTCCCGGAGCATCCCCCGGACCCTTGCGCCGTATCGGTTTGGCGCGGCCGCTGCGTGGTTCGTCCACCTTGCGGCACATCAGGCCCGGGGCAGGACCACCGATGCATCGGTCGTCCCGCCTCCCTCAGGCTTCTTCCCCGCTTCAGAGTTTGACCCGGCGATGCCCGCACCTTGCGGGTGCACCGCTCTCCCGAGGTTCCACGCCCCCACAGCGCCACCACTTCGCAGCGAGCCACCACTCCCGGAGTTGCCTCCTCCGGGTCACGTTGCGTCCTTGCCGTTCCTGCCGGCTTCGACGCCTTGCTCCCGCCGCGATCTCCCTGGTATTTTTCAACCAGGCGCGCTCCCGGGGTTTCTCCCTTCAGAGCTTCACCCTGCGAAGATCGGTCCGCCTCTCGACGTCCCTTCCCCTCCTGCGATTTGCGTTCCCGACCTCCGCCAGCCCCCAGGCCGAAGCCTTGGGGGACGCGGGCATGCATGCATGCGCGCGCCTTCGGTCGGCACCGGACCCTTACGCGTCCGAGGCCTCGCTTCAGGGGTTCACGCCCTTCGCAGGATTGGAGCGGCCACGTTCGGATTTCTCCGCTACGCGTCGCCCCGGCTCTCCTGGGCTTTCGCCTCCCTGGGGCTTTCCCCTTGTCCGCCCTTGGTCCGCCGTTCTTCCCCGTTCCGCTGCCGCGTTCTTGTAAGTTCGCGGGCGCTTCCGGCCGTCAGCCCTCCTCTCGTGCAGTTCTGGGGGTCAGTCCCGTTCCGGGTCTGTTCCCTTTGCTCCAGAGTTTCAAAGAACCGGAAAGTCGGCTGGCCTCTCCCGAGGCTGCCGGCCCCTACGAGGTTCCCGTCCTCGTCCCGCCTTTTCCGGTTGCCCTTCTTGGCGGGTGTCGGACCGGCTGTCCGAACCTCGTCTCCGAACCAGTTTCAATGCTAGCGAACCGTCCGGGGCCGGGCAACGGCCCGGTTCCCAACATCCCGCATCACTTGTGATTTCCTGGCGTTACGCCGCTCCGCACGATCGGCCGAACCCTGCACAAGCGCATGATCCGACAGGGCAAACACGATGCCCCGATTGGGCCTGCCCCCGGGCAGGATCGGGAACCCCCAGGCGCGGCGCGGCCGACCCGATTACGACAGCGCGCCGACCCGCGCCACGCCTGCGTGCCGCGCATCGCGGACACGCACGTCGTGAACCGGCACCGGCACCGGCGCCCCAAACCAAAGTCCCTATGCACTTTCCGGGACTTGCAGTACGTATTCGACAGCGGCCGGGCACACCGGACCGATATCCCTTCGCGATCATTGCGTTTTCCGGAATTCGACAGGCCGGCGGCCGGTGGACCCGATCCCCCGGAACGGCCGGACCGCGGTCCTGCCCTCGCGCGCGTACATTCCTTGTCGCGACAGGGCCGCTCTGGTATCCTCCGCGTGCCGTCGCGCGGGATTCTGCGCCGCGGCATCGGAAACCGAAGACAGGACGGGGGACATGGTCTTCAGTTGTGCCGGCTGCCAGGCCCGCTACCGCATCGACGACAAACTGTTCGAGGGCAAGGTCCTCCGGTTCTCGTGCCGGAAGTGCGGCCAGGTGCACCTCCTGCGCGACCCCGCCCTGGGGGGCTCGGTCGTGACGGCCATCGGCCCCGAGGAAGCGGGCACTTCCGCCCCGGCCGCCGCCGCGCCCGAAACCCGCGTCGCCCGGCCGACCCTTTCGTCACCGACGATCACTGCGGTCCCGGCGCAACCCGCTGCCCGCCCGGCACCGTCGCCCCTGCCTCCCACGTCCACCCCCGGGCCCTTCGCCGCCCGTCCGACCACGACGACCCGGGCCCTGCCCGCGGTGCCGGGGATCGGCGCCCCGGCGGCGCCCGTTGCCCACCGCGAGGATCACTGGTTCGCGATCAAGCAGGGGCAGCGCATGGGCCCCTTCACCCGCGACGCCCTGGGCCAGCAACTGCTGGAGGGCCTGCTGCACGAACGGTCGTTCGTCTGGCGGCCGACGATGGCGTCGTGGATCCGCATGAACCAGGTCGCCGAACTGGGCGAGATGCTGGCGGCCTACCGGGCGGAGTTCCGCGAACGTTCCCTGGCGGGCCTGCCGCCGCCGTTGCCCGCCGAGCCCTCCGCGTCGGCCGAAATCCCGATGTTGCCGCCCGCGGCCCCGGCCCCTGCCCCGCGGGTCCATCCGACGGTTCCCCCGGTAGTGCATCCGACGGTTCCCCCGGTGGTGCACGCGACGGTTCCCCCGGCGGCCCGACCCACCCCCCTGGGACCGGGTCCCGACCTGCCGCCGCCCCTCCCCTCGGCGCCGCCCCCCGCCGCCTCGCGGCCGGTGGTCCGCCCCCCGTCGACGCTGACGCCGATCGTTTCGCGCCCCGCCCCATCGACGCCCGTTCCGCAGCCTCCCTCCCGGCGTCCGGACGGCCTGCCGATCTCGGCCCCCCGTCGCCTGGAGCCGTCGGCGCCGCCACCGATCCTCCCGGACGTGCCCCTGGCCCCCTCCCCTGCGGGCGGTCGGGCCGACGAACTGTTTCTGGACCTGTCGCGGCCCACGATGGATCTGCGGATGGCCCTGGAGGTCCAGCCCGAGGAACCCCCGCTGGTCGCGCGGCAGCGTCGGACGGCCGCACGCCCCCAGCCGGCGCCGGTTTCCCCGGGGCACGCGTCCCACGAAGACGAATCCCCGCTGTTCCCGGACGCCCTGGTCGCCTCCGAGGCGGCCTGGCCCAGTTTCGGCGACGGCGGCATCGCGCACATCCATGCGGCGGCCCCGGCCGCGGGGGTGGGCGAGGCCAGCCACGACTCCCACGTCGGCGTGCGCGAGTTCAGCGTCATGGTGCGGCGCCTGGGCAAGCAGATGCGCACCCGGAACCTCGTGAAGGTCGTGGTGCTGTGCTCGGTCGCGGTGTTCCTGGTCGGGGGCCTCGTCACGTACCTGGTCCTGGCGCGCCCCGAGGGCGACGTCCGATCGATGAGCGAGGCCGCCACCTCGGCGCCCGTGACGCGCTACGACGCGCCCGCCAACCGCCCGAAGGTTGCCCGCGAACTGCCCAAGGCCTCGATCCTGGAAAACGTGGACGGTCCGGCGCACGCCGCCGCCACGCGCCCCCGGCCCGCGGTCGATGGGAACGGCACGCTCCCGGCCCTCGTCGGCGGCACCGAGGTTCCCTACACGCCGCCGGTCGCCCCGCCCGAGGCGCCCAAACTGGCCCAGATCGACCCGACGGCCCGGCAGGATTCCCAGCGGTACAGCAGCCTCCTGGGCACGGAAGCCCTGCGGCGCGAGGAAGCCCCGACGGACATCAAGCCCCGCACCCTGACCCAGATGCCCAAGAGCACCCTCAGCGCCACGGTGATGAACGACTTCCTGGACAAGAAGCACCGGCGGTTCGCCGAGTGCAAGGCCGCCATGAAGAACCCGCCCGAGGTGCCGATCAAGGTCGGCCTGTCCTTCGACGTCGGGGCCGACGGCCGGGTCGGAAACGTCCAGGTGGTCCCCAAGGACGGCATCCGGGACGGCAGTCTGTACACCTGCATCCGGAACGTGGTGCTGGAATGGGCCTTCCCGGCCCAGGACGAATCGACCACGTACCGGACGGTCCTCTCCCTCTGACGGCCCCGGGGCACGGGAGGCTTCATGCGACGCATCCTGGCAATCCTTCCGCTGCTGGCGATCCTGGCGTTCCCGCCCCCTGCACAAGCCGGCCACAGCGTCCGGCGCACCCTCCAGTTCCTGGGATTTTCCGAGGACGGCGCCCGCTACCTGCTGAAGGTCGCCGACGCCGACACGGGCGACGCCCTGTCCGTGCGGGCCTTCGCCACGGGGCGCGCCGAGGCCACCATCCCGCTGGAGGACAAGGCCACAGAAAAGCAGGCCATCGACCAGGCCCGCAAGAAGTACCGGATCACGGACCCGGGCCAGGAGTCCCAGCAGTCGCCCGACGGCAAGTACACGATCCTGGTGTTCCCGAAGGGGTTGAAGGTCGAAATCCGCGTGATGCGTGGCGAGCGCCGGGCCCTGCTGAAGGCCCTGGACGCCCGGCCCGGTCCCGACGGGCCGCCGCGGGTCGTGCTGACCTCGGTCGTGTGGACCGCCGACGGCCGCAAGATGGTGGTGGTGGTCCACCGGACGATGCGCGGGGAGAACGGCGTGGACGCCGACGAGGCGCACCCGATCGAGTTCCTCCCCGGCGAACTGAAATTCGAGGGAGGAACATGATCCAGCGACGCCGCCCTGGTGCCGAGCCTCCGTCCCCCCGTGCCATGATCCTGCGGGCCCTGCTGCTGGCGGGCCTGCTGGCCGCGATCGTCCTGTACGCCCAGCGGGCGGGCCAGGGGACGGCCGGCTGCCTGGCCCTGTTCGGGGGCAATTGACACACCCACGATCGCTTTCGGCGGGGGACGGTTGGAACCGTCGGACCGTTCAGGTATCATTCCGCGGGAAGTTGCGAGGCGAGGAACGACGCGATGAAGAACACTTTCCGGTTTCTGGGGCTGCCCGTGGTGCTGGCGTTCGTGGCTTCCGCCTGCGGTGGCGGGTCGTCGGCCGCGCTGCCGAACATCGAACTGACGCCCAGCGTCACGGACGCCGAAATCGAGTCGACGTACTCGATCACCATCACCAACACCGGCGACAAGCCCCTCACCCTGGGAGCCGCGGCGACGATGACGGTGACCGGATGCCCGGGTGACGCCGACGGAACGAACCCGTTCACGCTGGTGCTTCCCGCCGACGTGGCCTACCCGCTGGCCATCGCGCCCCAGAGCACCCTGTCCGACTACCCGGGGATGGCAGCCGAAATCCTGCTGAC
>CAINDP010000132.1 GCA_903847405.1 uncultured Myxococcales bacterium
GCCGGCGCGCTGCCGGTGACGATGAACACCCGGGTGTTCCTGTACGAAAGCGCCCGGGAACTGCTGTTCAACGTGGTCAAGCACGCCCGGGTGCAGCGGGCCCGCGTGCACCTGGCGACCGTGGGCAGCCTGGCCGAGGTCACCGTCGAGGACGAGGGGTGCGGATTCGACCCGACCGGCTCCCCGAACCGCGACGCGCACCCCGGCGGATTCGGCCTGTTCAGCATCCAGCAGCGGATCGAGTTCCTGGGGGGCAGCCTGTCGATTACCAGCAGGCCGGGCGACGGGTGCCGGATCGTGATGCGGCTGCCCCTGGAAGGCCGGGACCGCGCGACACCCACCAACATCCTCGTCCCGGGGGCGGGCCGCAGCGAGTTCGTGCCTCCCGCCGAACCGGCCGCCTGCGACTGGCGGGCGGGTCCCAGGATCCGGGTGCTGCTGGCCGACGACCACAAGATCGTCCGCCAGGGCCTGATCCAGTTGCTGCAGGGGGAGCCGGACATCGAGGTCGTGGGCGAGGCGGGCGACGGGAAGGTGGCCATCGAGGCCGTCCGCCTGACCCATCCCGACGTGGTGGTGATGGACGTGTCGATGCCCCTGATGAACGGCATCGAGGCGACCCGTCGCATCCTGGCGGAATACCCCGAGGTCCGCGTGGTCGGCCTGTCCATGCACGACGAGGAGGACCTCGCTGCCGTGATGCGCGAGGCCGGCGCCGTCGCGTTCGTCACCAAGGGCGGGCCCTCCGAGAACCTGGTGGCCGCGATCCGCAACTGCGCTTCCGAGGAGCATCGCACCGCGTTGCCGCACCGCGACGACCTGGACAAACCCGTTCCTTCCCACCCCTGATCACGCCTTGCCCCCAGGCCCACCAGTAGCCATGGTAGAATCCGCGCGCCCGAGGGGTCGGCGTCGATCGCGGCTGCCGGCAGACCCGGGACGGTTCAGGAGGGTGCATGAGCTGGTTGAAGAAGGTTTTCGGGACGAAGAACGAGCGCGAATTGAAGCGCATGCGTCCCCTGGTCGAGGCCATCAACGCCCTCGAGCCCCGCATGGAAGCCCTGACGCTGGAGGAACTGGGACAGACGACGCGGACCCTCCGCGCCCGACTGGTCGCCGGCGAGACCCTGGACGACGTGCTGGTGGAAGCGTTCGCCGCGGTCCGCGAGGCCTCGCGCCGGACCACCGGCATGCGGCACTATGACGTGCAGTTGATCGGCGGCATCGCCCTGCACCGCGGCATGATTTCCGAAATGAAGACCGGCGAAGGAAAGACGCTGGTCGCCACCTCGGCCCTGTTCCTGAACGCGCTGGCGCCGGACCCCAAGGTCCCGGACCGCGGGATGGGGGCGCACCTGGTCACCGTGAACGACTACCTGGCCCGCCGCGATGCCGAGTGGATGGGCCAGATCTACAACGCCCTGGGCATGACGGTCGGCGTCATCGTCCACGGGATGAGCGACCAGGAGCGCCAGGACGCGTACCTGTGCGACATCACGTACGGGCAGAACAACGAGTTCGGGTTCGACTACCTGCGCGACAACATGAAGTTCAGCCTGAGCTCCATGGTGCACCGCTACTTCGATTTCGGGATCAAGAACCAGCAGGTCAAGACGCTCCATTACGCCATCGTGGACGAAGTCGACAGCATCCTGATCGACGAGGCCCGGACGCCGCTGATCATCAGCGGCCCCGCCGAGGAGTCCAGCGAGAACTACTACCGGGCCAACGCGCTGGTGCCTGCGCTGCGCCGCGACGAGGACTACGTCGTCGACGAGAAGTCCCACGCCGTGTCCCTGACCGAATCGGGCGTCGACAAGGTCGAAAAGCGGCTGGGCGTCAAGAACCTGTACGACGGCGACAACGTCGAACTGGTGCACCACGTCTACCAGGCGTTGAAGGCCCACACGCTGTTCAAGCGCGACGTGAACTACGTCATCGAGGACGGCGAGGTCATCATCGTCGACGAGTTCACGGGCCGGAAGATGCCGGGCCGGCGGTGGAGCGACGGGCTGCACCAGGCGGTCGAGGCCAAGGAAGGCCTGAAGATCAAGGAGGAAAACCAGACCCTCGCGACGATCACCTTCCAGAACTACTTCCGCATGTACAAGACCCTGGCCGGCATGACCGGCACCGCGGA
>CAINDP010000133.1 GCA_903847405.1 uncultured Myxococcales bacterium
CGTCCCGGACGTCCCCCGCAATGACGGCTACGCCTTCGACCCCGCGGAAATGGACGTGCCCTGCGTCGAATCCGCCGTGCGATGCGCGTCCCTGCACAACGTCGAAGCCTGCGTGAACCAGGAGTGGAAGTTCCTGGCGCTGTGTTCCAACGGCGACATCTGCGTCCAGGGGAGCTGCGTCACGCCGGATCCCTGCACCCCCGGCGAAGTCCGCGGCTGCTACGCGCCCGACGCCCAGGAAATCTGCAACGACACGGGCTTCGCGTGGATCCCCAAGACGTGCCCCGACGGCCTGATGTGCGTGCTGAACGGCCAGTGCGTCCAGACCGTCTGCCACCCGACCTACGGCCTGTGCGTGGACGTCGGACACTACAAGGTCTGCAAGGACGACGGCAGCGGCTACGACGAACCCCTGGACTGCCCGGAAGGCCTGCAGTGCATCGGCGGCGCGTGCCACGGATCGTGCGAGGCCGAAATCAAGGTGTCGTCCTACCTGGGCTGCGAGTACTGGACCGTCGATCTGCACAACTGGGACATGAAGGGCCAGGCGTTGTCGCCGCCCGCCGAGCCGATCCCGCACGCCGTCGTCATCGCCAACCCGGGGCCCGATGTCGCCGTGATCAAGTTCGAAACGAAGGACACGTCCGTCACGCTGAACTTCCCCGCGGCGGACCTGTCCATCCAGCCGGGGGACATGAAGGTCTACACGATGCCGGTGATGAACCAGAACGGCACCAACGTGAACAACAAGTCGGTCCGGATCACGTCCACCCATCCCGTCACCGCCAGCCAGTTCAACCCGCTGAACAACGTGGGCGTCGCGTCCAACGACGCGTCGCTGCTGCTGCCGGCGAACGCCATGGGGTCCGAGTACCTGGTCATCGCCTTCCCGACCTTCTACGCCGCCGGCATGGCCGGCATGGAATCGATCACGTACTCGGGCTTCGTCACGGTGGTGGCGACCAATCCGGGCGTGACGAAGGTGACCCTGCACAACGTCCGGGGCTTGACCGAGGCCGGGCCTGCGCAGCCCGGGTACCCGGCCGGCATTCCCAGCATCTCGTACAACCAGTCGCGCACCTTCACGCTGAACCAGTACGACGTCCTGAACGTCGAGCCGGCCATCAGCGAAACGCTGACGCGGGCGTGGGACCTGACCGGCACGGTCATCACGGCCACCCAGGCCATCGCGGTCTTCGGCGGGCAGGAGTGCGCGGTCATCGGCGATGGGGACAGTTGCCCGGCCCAGAGCGCCGAGGGCGGCAGCGACAACTGCTGCTGCGACCACCTGGAGGAGCAGTTGATCCCGCTGTACGCCTGGGGCAAGGACTACCACGCGGTCCGCACCCACCCGCGGGGCGACCAGGACGAGGCCGAGTACTGGCTGGTCATGGGCGGCGAGGACGGCGTGACGGTGCACACGAACCCGCCCATCGCCGGCGTCGACGGGATCGTGCTGAACAAGGGCCAGTTCAAGTACTTCTTTTCGAAGCTGGACTTCGAGGTCACCGGGACGGGCAAACTGGGTCTGGCCCAGTACATGATCGGCGCCCACTGCACGCCGGAGTACATCGGCGATCCGTCGATGACGGTGTTCCCGGCGGTCGATCAGTACAGGAAGACCTACGCGATCCTGACGCCCGAAAAGTACCGCGAGAACTGGGTGACCATCACGCGTCCGGTCGGCCAGCCCGTGATGCTGGACGGGTCGCTGGTCCTGGAAACCTTCACGCCGTTCGGCAGCGGCGCGGCCGAGTTCGGCTACGTCCCGCTGGAACCCGGCGTGCACCACCTGTCGTCCGATTCCGAGATCGGGGTCATCGTCTACGGCTTCGACAACGCGGTGTCGTACGGGTATCCCGGCGGCATGAACCTGGTGAAGCCCGTCACGCCGTGACCGGGGCCGGGTCCAGCGCACCGGGCAGCGTGAAGTAGAAGGCCGCCCCCTGCCCAGGCCCCGCGGACTCCACCCAGATGCGACCCCCGTACAGCTCGACAATCCGCTTGACGATGGCCAGCCCGACTCCCGTGCCTTCGGCCTTGGCGTCGATCTTTTCGAAGAGGCCGAACACCTTGCTCTTGAACCGCGGGTCGATCCCCATGCCGTTGTCGCGCACGAAGAACACCGTCTCCTCGCCCTGCCGCAGGACCCCGATGTCGATCCGCGGGGCCTTCTGGTCGCCCATGAACTTGACGGCGTTCTCCACGAGGTTCTGCCAGATTTCCGCCAGCCGGATCCGGTCGCCGAACAGTGACAGGTCGGGGACGTCCACGTTCGCCTGGACCCCGCGTTCGGCGATCGTTCCTGCCACCGAGGACAGGGTTTCATCGACCAGCGCGCACAGCGCAATGTGCTCCGGTGGCAAGACCACCCGACCGATCCGGGACAGTTCCAGCACCTCGTTGATCAGTTGCGCCATCTTGTCGGCCGCGGCGCGCATGTAGTGCAGGTCCTTTTCGACCCGCTCGGCCATGCCGGACTCCATGTCCTGCGACAGGTAGCCCAGGAACGTCCGGATGGTCACGACGGGGCTCTTCAGATCGTGGGAAATCGTGTAGAGGAACCGTTCCAGTTCCGCGTTCTTGTCCCGCAATTCGCAGGAACTGCGGACCAGCGCGGCTTCGGCCTGCCTGCGCTCGGTCACGTCCAGGGCCATGCTGATGACCAGGCGCCGCCCGTCCGGCAGCCGGCCCAGCGGCGCGGAACTGAAGTCCCAGATGCGGATGGCGCCGGATCGGGTGCGGATGTGGTAGTCGCCTTCCGCCTTCCTGCAATTCATCCCGTACAACGCGTCGATGTCGGCCTGGACCTGGTCCTTCCGTGCGCCATAGGCGCGCTGGGTCCAGTCGCCGATCGTGGCCAGTTCGTCCCGCGTGTACCCGGTGATTTCGTACCAGGAAGTGCTGGCCTGGACGATGGTGCCGTCCTCGGCGTGGATCAGGATGGGAAACGGCGCGTCCACGATCGCGCGGCGGAAGCGTTCCTCGCTCTGCTGCAGCGCCTGGTCGGTCCGCCCGCGTTCCAGGATTTCGCGCTGCAGTGCCGCGGCGGTCTCCTCGGCCTGTTTCTGTGCGTTGACGGCCTCGACCATCAGGTGGATGGCGTCAAGTCGGGAGGCGGCGAGGGACAGGTTCGCATCCTCCAGGTCGGCGGTGCGATCGGCGACGCGGCGCTCCAGTTCGTGCGCGTGGGCCTGCAGTTCCCGGGCCTGTTGGGCGATCTGCTCGTGGGCCAGCGCGTTCCGGAGGGCCAGGGCCATCACGGGCGACAGGTGCGACACGATCCGCGTCACTTCGTCGATCCGGTCGGGAGCGGGCAGGTCCAGCAGGACCAGCGTTGCGGTCAATGTTCCGCCCGCCCGCAGCGGAAAGCGCAGCAGGGAATGGACATCACGGCGCAGCAGGGGTTCCCGCAGGGGGTGCTCCCGTGGGAACTCGTCGGGGCGATGGGGGAGCGCCGCGGGGTTTTCATTCGGGCAGAAGAGGCCGAGTTCGTCGGGGGCAAACAGTCCGGCACGCCGTTCGGGCGACACGGTGATCAGCCGATGCGGCTGCCCGTCCTGCGCGTGCCCGATGAGCATCACGGTGCGGGCGCCGGTCAGTTCGCGAAGCTGCTCCGTCAGCTTCTGTCCCATCTGGCCCGGATCGGTGGACGCCAGCAACTCGGAGAAGACCTCGCCGGCCATCCACCGATCTGCCAGGGCGGCCGGCTCCTGCGGCACGTCAGGATTCACGGCGACTCCTCCTCAGGTGCCCGGACTGCCGCCGCGGATTCGGCTGCCAGCAGCAGCGCCAGCAGGTGATCCAGCCCGACGGATTCCACCCGGCATGGCAGGCCGGTATAGGCCGCGCAGTCGGCCAGCGTGGCCGCGGGCACGGGCGCCAGGCCCGTGTCCAGGTAGACCAGGACCTGGCGGGTTTCGCCCATGAAGTCCCGCGCGATTTCCGGCGACAGGCCCAGTTCGCCCTCCAGGATTTCCTTCCACCGGGGCGCCCATTCGGGCAGGAGCATGAAGGCCTGCTCCCGCATCAGTTCGCGGTAGCGCGCGCGGCCCACCAGCATCTGTGCGCAGTTGATCGCATCGACGCGGCCCACGCGGTGCTGGCGCACCAGGTCCAGCATCGTGCTGCAGCAGTCGCCATAGACCAGGACCAGGCGGCCGCCCTCGGGGCCGGACTGCCCCAACGTGCGCTGCAGCGTTGCCTGCAACTGTCCCGGATCCATGTGCAGCATCGAGTCCAGGAAGCGCAGTTCACCGTGGATCGCCCCCCGGCGCAGCAGTTCTTCCAGTTCGGCGCGCAGCACGCCGCAACTGAGCCACAGGGTCGGAGCCATCATGACACGCTCCTTCCGTCGGCCGCGTAGGCCTGGCTGGCCCGGATCATCGCCCGCAGGTTTTCCACCGGGGTGCTCACGGGCACGTCCGCGGCGGAGTGGGACAGGATGTAGCGGCCGGCAGGTGCGGCGGCCCGCAGGCAGGCCAGGCTCCACGCGGACACCTGGTCCGCGGAGGCGGTCGGGAGGCTGAGGTTGTCCAGGTTGCCGATCAGCACGGGCGCCGAACCCAGCGCCAGCCGTGCCGCGCCCAGGTCGTCCCTGGAACTGACGACCACGCCCGCCAGCCCGGGAAGGTCGGGCAGGAGGTCCAGGACGTGCCCCAGTCGCCCCCCGCCATGGTGGAACACCATCGGGCCCTTCACCCGGGAAAACATGGCGCGCACGTGGGGCAGCAAGCGCTCCGCGAACAGGCTGCGCGGCGTCATTTCGGCCGACGCGATCGACTCCGTGACGATGATGCCGGTGACGCCCGCTTCCAGCAGCGCGTTGGACCAGTCCACGAAGAAGCGGCCGGTCCACTCCAGCATCCGGTGGGCGGCGGGCGGGTCGAACAGCAGGGTTTCCATCCAGCCTTCCAGCCCCAGCACCATCGAGGGCAGCGCACCCGGACCCGGGACGGCCGCGAAGATCGGCACCCGTTCCCGGTAGGTTTCGGCAAGCCGGCGGGTCGCCGCCAGGATGACGGGCAGCCGCGCGGTGCGCTGCGGATCGGGCAGCGGCAACGCCAGTGCCGCGGCGGCATCGCGCACCCCCGGGAACTTCACGTTCGGCGCCTGGTCGTCGGACCACGCCACCTGGCCGCCGAACGCCTCGGCGATCGCGCTGTAGTCGAAGGTGGCCAGGACCAGGTCCATGCCGACGGCCTGCTGGACCGCGTGTTGCCCGGCGACCCACGCGTCCGCATCGCTGTACAGCGTCCGCAGGTCCGTGCCGGTCAGTTTGCCCCCGTACGCCCCCAGGACGGCGAAGACCGGCACCCGGTCCGTCGGCAGGCCCTGGAGGGTGTTCATCACGCGCTCGTAGGCGTTCATGGCGCACCCACTCCCGTTGCCTCGGCATGGAGGCGCCGCAGCAGCGCATCGGCGCCCGCGGCGTTCGTGGTCGTTCCGTCGCCTCCCACCTCCGCCACGAGGTCCGGACGCCAGTTGAAGACCGCGCCCCCCACCGCCAGCTTCAAGCGGCCGTTCAAGCCCCGGGCGTCGATTCGGTCGCGCAGTTTGCGGATGTTGAGGGCCGTGGTCTGCATCATCGCCGAGGCGCCGATCACGGAGGCGCCCACCTCGAGCGCCTTGTCCACGAAGTGTTCGGCCAGCACGTCGTTGCCCAGGTCGTGGACGTCCCACCCGGCGGCGCGCAGGAAACTGCCCACGATGCGCCGCCCCAGGCTGTGGAAGTCGTCCTCGATGTTGCCCAGGACCACCGGGCGGTTGTGGGGAACCGACGCGCCCACCTCCGGCATGCAGCGTAGCAGGATGTCCTCGGCGATCTTCGCCGCGACGAAGGTCTGTGCCAGCGAGACCGTTTCCAGTCCCCACAGGCGGCCCAGGCGGGTGAGGGCCGGATCCAGAAGGTCGGCGATGATGCGACCCGGGGGAATGCCTTCCGCGATGGCCTGCTCGATCACCGAGGCTGCGCCCGCCCGATCGGCGTTGATCATCATGTCCAGCAACCGGGAGGTCCCGGGACGGGCGTTCGGAGAGGTGGGCGAGTTCACGAGAAACTCCCTCTTCCACTGAAGCGACCGATTACGATTTCCACCCTGTGAGGCAGTATCAACCCCGATCGGGGCGCGGTCAACTTCGGAAATCGGGCTTTCACCGGGGACGATTGCGAATCCCGACCGACCCCCTGTAGGATGCGTGCGTTGGCAGACGTGGAGAACCCAATGTCGTGCGTGCGCGGTGCGATCGCGATGGTGCTGGCCGGCGCGCTGGCGATGGCCGCGTGCGGCGATACGGCGACGGGGGCCGACCTGGATGCGACGATCGACCTGCCGGGGGACCCGGGCGATGATGAGGGCGCGCTGGCGGACGTGACGGACGCGACGGACGTGTTCCCGCCGTTGTCGTCGCTGTGTCCGCCGGCCGGGGCGCCGGTGTCCGTGACCGGCGTTGTGCCCCAGCCCTGGCAGTTCCAGGACCTCGGAGCAGCGGTCGAGGCGGGCGTGTGGAGCGTGGCCGGCGCGTCGGCGGACGAGGTCGATGAGGTGCAGGCGACCGCGGCCCGGGCCGGGGGCGTGCTGACGGACAAAGGCGGGTGGACGGTGCGGTTCCTGGACCTGTCGCGGTGGGCCGACCTGGTCGCGGCGTGCGGGTTCGCCACGGACCTGCCGGCCGGGTCGTACTACCTGCGCACCGGGGCCGATGGGGCGTTCGTGGCGGCACCCGACGACGACGGCCGGTTCCACGCGCTGAAGACGTTGAAGCAACTGGTCGTGGCCGGGACGTCCCGGGTGCGGGCGGCGGCGGTGCTGGACCGGCCCGCGGTGGCGATCCGCGGCTTCGGGGAGTCCTACTACGGCATACCCTGGGAACCGGACGCGCGCCTGGCCATGATCCCGATCCTGGCGGACCTGAAGTGCAACTTCTACATGTACGCGCCCAAGTTCGACCTGGCGATATCGACCTTCTGGGCCTACGCATTCACCCCCGAAATGCTGGCCCACCTGAAGGCGGTCACGACGCTGGCGAAACGGAACCGGATGCACACCTGCCTGCAGATCCACCCACAGGGCGTGCGGTTTTCGGTGCCGGACGACTACGACGCCGCCCTGGCCAAGTTCCACGCCGCGGCGGCCCAGGGATTCGAGTGCTTCGTGCTGGCCTTCGACGACAGCGCCAAGACGCTGCAGCCCGAGGATCTGGGGGCGAACAAGCCGTTCGTGGAAATGCAGGTGGAGTGGTCGAACCGGGTCGGGGTGGAACTGCACAGCGCATACCCGGATGCCTTGCTGGGGTTCGTTCCGAACGACTACTGGTCGGGTGCGGAAGGGGTCCAGACGGATCTGAAATACATCGGCACGCACCTGGACGCGACGTGGGTCATCGCGTGGACGGGCCCCGAGGTCGGGTCGCGAAAGATCGATGCAAAGGATGCCGACGACATCGCGGTCGTGATCGGGCGCCCGCCGTTCCTGGCCGACAACCACCCGGTCGTGGACAACACGCAGTCCTCGGGGGTGATGAACCTGGCGCCCCTGGAACAGCGCGCCGGCGACCTGACGGCCCACGTGGTCGGGATCATCTACAACCCCATGCCCCTGGCGTTCGCGTCCCTGCCGGGGCTGGCGACGGGCCTGGATTTCGCGTGGAATTCGGCCGCGTACACGCCCCAGCGTTCGCTGACCGCGGTCGCGGGATGGATGGTCGGCGCCGATGCGACGCCCGCGTTCGAAACCCTCAGCCGGGCGAACTACTCGCCCTATTCCAGCACGTCCGCGTCGCCGCTGCTGGAGGCCGCGTTGTCGGCGTTCTGGACCGAGCACGCCGCGCGGACGCCCCTGGACGTCGCGGAGGGGCCGGCCGCCGTCGCGTTGCGGGCGATGTTCACGGCCTACGTGGCGGTGCCGTCGGGGCTGGCGGCTGCGACCGGGGATCAGCCCGGTTTCCTGGCAGACGTGAAGCCCTGGTCCGACAAGCTGGGCGCCGAGGGCGCGGCGGGGCTGCTGGCCCTGGACCTGCTGGGGGCGATGGCAACGGGCGGCGTCGTGGACGGGGCGAAACTGGCGGAACTGACGGCCGCGCGGGCCGCGATGGACGAAACGGTCGCGAAGCCCGCAGGGAAGTTGGTGACGGGGTTCCTGACGACCGCGATCGTGGCGCTGACCCCCCCGAATCCGTAGCATTCCCCCCAGACGTGCGAGTGGCGGGCGGGACGCAGGGAACGGGACGCGAGGTGTGTCGTGAAGAGGGCTGCAGTCCTGATGCTGGCCGGGTTCGTTCTGGGGGCGGGGGCCGGGTGCGCGGGGAACGGTGCGGCGATCGGGGCGGACGTCGTGGCTGGCGACCCGGGGGATGCGGTCGATGGCAGTGAATCCGGCGATCCGGGCGACCTGCCCGGTGCCGACGTGCCCGATGTTGGCGGCGTTCCCGATGCGGTCCTGGACGCGGATGCGGGGGCCGAGGCCGACGCGTGCGTTCCGGATTGTGCGGGACGCGAGTGCGGTGACGACGGGTGCGGCGGGTCGTGCGGGTTCTGTGACCTGCTCGGCCCGGAATGCACGTCGGAGGGACATTGCGGCATCGAGAAGTGCGACTGGTACTTGGACCGGCCGACCACCTGGGGGCCCGCTGCCGTCGTGACCGAAATGGCGCTCGTGTCGGACGGTGAAGCCGTCAAGCCGAACTGCTTCGACTACACCGGGGATGGCCTGGGCGACAACGGCGCCAAGGGGTTCGCGGGCCAGTTCAACGGCCCTATGGCCGACGCCCTCGCCGCGGGGGAGTTCGCGCTGCTGATCGAACTGGTCGGGGTGAAGGACGTCGCCAATGCGGCTTCCTTCCAGTTGAACGGTCTCGTGGGCACATCCACCGCCACGCCGCCGACGATTTCCGGCGACTTCCTCCTCCAGGGCGCGTCGTTCATCACGGACATCTGCCAGCCGATGATCGACTTCGCGGGGGCTCGCATCGCCGCCGGTACGCTTTCGGCGGGTCCGGATGAATTCCAGTTGGCCATTCCGATCCAGGAGGGTCTGGTGATCGATCTGACCCTTATCCAGACGAAGTTGCGGGGTACGATCCCTGCCGGGGGCTCGGCCGACGGCTTCACGGTCGAAAACGGCGTGCTGTCGGGCGTGATCACCAAGTCGCAACTGTCGACGGCGGCCGACAAGATGAAGGAATTCTGCCAGGCGGCCCCGGCCGAACCCCGGCCGGAGTGGTGTACATACCTCGATATCAGTCCCATGGCCTACACGTTCTTCGACCTGCACGACAACGGCGACGGGACCTTCAGCGCGAAGTCCAAGGACCTGCCGGGCGACGCCATGTCGATCTGCATGTCCTTCAAGGCGCAACCGGCCCGGATCGTCGGCTACGAACCCTTTCCGCGGTAGCGCGGCGCCGGTCCCGGGCCCCCTGCATCGGCGTGGTTGACAACGGGCCTCCCAGGCCGGATCGTCATGCGACCACGGGCGGTTCGGAGGCACGGTGCGGGCAGGGATTCGGGCGACGTCCGGCGCGAGTATTCGATGGATCGTCCGATGGGCCGCCGTGGTCCTGGTCGTGGCAACGGTGCTGGCCCCGGCCGATGCCGCCCCGCCGGTCGTGCCGGGGAATCCCTCGCCGGCCCCGGGCGCGGTCACGGTTCCGACGGACCCCGACCTGTGCGTGGACGTGTCGGACCCTGACGGCGGGACGGTGCAGGTCACCTTTCGCGGCCGGGAGGTCCTGCCCCCGGGGGACGACTTCACGGTCGTGGTCATTCCGGATCCCCAGAACTACGCGCTGACGTATCCCGACATCTACCGCGCCCAGATGCAGTGGATCGCGGACAACCGGGACCGGCGCCGCATCGCCTTCGTGTCGGGCCTGGGCGACATGACCAACAACGGCGACACGGCGGGGCAGGAGGTCCAGTGGGGGAACGCGTCGGACGCGTTTGCGATCCTGGAGGCGGCCACCGGGCCGGGGTACCCCGACGGCATCCCCTACGGCATGTGCGTGGGCAACCATGACAACGGCGGCAGCGCGCGCAGTGGCGGCGACGAGGGCGCGACGACGCGGCGCTACACCGGCACCTTCGGCCAGACGCGCTTCTGCGGAGGGACGTGCAGCAACGACGCGGCCCGGGCCTGCCGGATGGACGCCGACTGCGTTTCCCCCGGCGCCTGCGGCAGCCCCGGTGTGGCCTGCCGGTCCTACGTGGGCGGGCGGTTCGACTTCGGGGACCCGGCGCGCTACCCGGCCAACCGGGACGATCACTACGAAGTCTTCCGGGGCTCGGGCATGGACTTCGTGGCCGTACACCTGGAGTGGGACGAGGCGGACAGCCCCGAACGGCAGGCGGTCCTGTCGTGGATGGAAGGGGTGCTGGCCGACGCCGAACCCGAGCGGCGGGCGCTGATCGCCCAGCACTACCTGATCCCGACCTCCGGGACGCCGCCGGCCTTCACGGGCATGGGGCAGGCCGTCTGGGACCGGGTGCGGGACGACCCGGACGTGTTCCTGATGACCAGCGGGCACCTGGACCAGGCGAACCGGCGGCTGGACGTGGCCGACGACGGACACCCGGTGCACACGTTGGTGTCGGACTACCAGGGGCGCCCGTACGGCGGCCGGGGATGGCTGCGGCTGCTGACCTTCCAGCCCCGGCAGGGGACGATCCACGTCCAGACCCTGTCGCCTTGGGTGAACTACCCTGCGCTTCCGGCCCAGGAGGCGTTCATCACGGGCCACGTGGACGACCTGGCGCCGGCACAGAACGACGTGGTGCTGTCCTACGCGATGGACGGCGGGGGCTCGTTCGCGGACATCGCGACGGTGGCGGTGGACGGCGGCGGGCGGGCCTGCGTGACCTGGCCGGGGCTGCGGCCGGGGGGGACGTACCAGTGGACCGCCCGGGTGGCGGACGGGACGTCCACGGTCCGCGGGGGGCGGTGGCTGTTCGACGTGGGATGCGGGGCGGACGGGGACTGCGACGACGGCGCCGTGTGCACGGCGGATCGGTGCGACCTGGGGCAATGCCGGCACGAGCCGGTGGCGGGCTGCTGCCTGCGGGACGCGGACTGCGCGGACGGGAACCCCTGCACGGATGACGCCTGTGACCCGGCCGCCGCGGCGTGCCGGTTCGTGGCCAACACCGACCCCTGCGACGACGGCGACGCGTGCACCGACGGCGACACCTGCCTGGTGGGGGCGTGCGCGGGGGCGGCCGTGCCGGGGTGCTGCGGGATCGACGCCGAGTGCGACGACGGGTCGTCCTGCACCGCCGATGCCTGCACCCCGCCGAACGTCGCGGCGCTGGACTTCGACGGCGTGAACGATCGGGTGGACCTGGGGACCGGAGCCGCGCTGAACGACCACGGGACGGACAGTTTCACGGTGGAGGGGTGGTTCAGGACGGACACGGCGGCGGCGGGATACACGGGGCTGTTCCGCCAGGGGCGCCAGGGCAGCTTCCCGCAGGTCGCGGTGCAGTTGGCGCCGTCGGCCCCGTTCGATCGCATCGCGGTTTCGGTGGAGGCCACGACGTCGCCCTACACGGCGGCACAGGTGGACTCGGATCCGGCGACGTTCACGCTGGGGGCCTGGCACCATGTGGCGGCGGTGGTGGACAGGACGGCGGGGGCCCCGCAGTTGCGGGTGTACCTGGACGGGACCCTGGTCAGCACCAAGAGCGGCAGCGCCTGGGGCGCCTGGCCGGTCACGATGACCGACGGCGCGATGCTGGGGGCGACCCGGGGATCCGGCGGGACTCCGACGCTGTTCTTCGACGGGGCGCTGGACGAGTGGCGGGTGTGGTCCGGCATCCGCACCGCGGCGCAGATCCGGTGGGGGATGCACCGGGCCATCGCGTCGGCGACCGGGCTGGTGGCGCGGTGGGCGCTGGACGAAGGGCAGGGCGCGGCGGCGGCGGATTCGGCGGGCGGGACGGTCGCGACCGTGGACGGGGCGACCTGGCGGATCGGGGCCGGCATCGCGGACCTGGGACCGGGCGCCTGTGCCCACGGGGCGTTGACCGGCCCGGCGTGCGACGACGGGGATGCCTGCAGCGACGGGGACGTGTGCGCGGGCGGCAAGTGCGTGGGCGGCGCGGCGGTGGCCTGCGACGACGGGGACGCCTGCAACGGCCCGGAAACGTGCGACGGGGGCCTGGGCTGCATCCCGGGCGCCCCGCTGGCCTGCGACGACGGCGACGCGTGCAACGGCGTCGAAACGTGCGACGCGACGGTGGGCTGCGTCCCGGGGACTGCGCCGGCCTGCGATGACGGGGACGCGTGCAATGGTGTCGAAACGTGCGATGGGGGACTGGGCTGCATCCCGGGCGCCCTGCTGGCCTGCGACGACGGCGACGCGTGCAATGGTGTCGAAACGTGTGATGCGGCGGTGGGCTGCGTCCCGGGGACCGCGCCGGCCTGCGACGACGGGGACGCGTGCAACGGCGTGGAAACGTGCGATGCCGCGTGGGGATGCCTGCCGGGGGCGCCGTTGGCCTGCGACGACGGCAACGTGTGTACGGACGAGGCCTGCGACCCGGTGACGGGGTGCATCGCGACGGCGAACACGGCCCCCTGCGACGACGGGGCAGCCTGCACGGTGACGGCCTGCCGCAGCGGTGCCTGCGCGGTCGTGGGCATGGCGCCCGGGTGCTGCGCCCCCGGGGTTCCGTGTTTGGGAAGCGCGGACCTGTGCGATCCGGGCCTGGGCCTGTGTGTTGCCGTGACCTGCCGGGCCTGCGGGACCGACGGCGACTGCGGCGCGGCGGGCAACCATTGCGCGACGCTTTTTTCCGGCGCCTGGTGCCTGGTGGGCTGCCGGGACGGGACCTGCCCCGCGGACACCACGTGCCGGGACCTGGGGGGCGATCGCCCGGCCTGCGTGCCCGACGTGGGGGACTGCCGGTGCGTGGCGGAGGCCCGGGTGGCCTGCGACGGGGACGCGCTGGCCTGGTTCGACTCGTGCGGGCGCATTGGCGACGTGGCCGAGGACTGCGGCGGGCGCGGATGCCTGGCCGGGGCGTGCTGTCCCACGGGCACGCGCGCGGACGGCGGGGGCTGCCGGCCGGACGTGCCGGACGGCGGGGCCGAGGACAGCACCGACCCGGTGGAGGACGTTCCCGCAACCGACCCGGGCGCTGCGGACGAGGGGCCGGCGGATCCGTCGACCCGCGACACCGTGGATCCGGACCCGGGCCTGCCGACCGACCTCGAGGCGGACCGGCCGGACGACCCGGTCGGGGAAGATGTCCCGGCCTTGGACCCGGGTGCTGCCGACGTTGCGGGCACGGATGCCGGGACGGATTCCGCGACCGATGGCGTTACGGATGTCGTGACGGATGCTGTGGTTCCGGACCTGCCGTTGGTCGATGTCCTGCTGGATACCGTGGCCGACCCGGGCTTCGGGGACCCGGCGGTGGCCGACCCCGCCCAGGAGGGTGGTCGGGATGGCGCCCTTCCGGAGGTCGTCGCCGATCAACCGCCGGTCAACGACACCGGGCTTTCCTCGGACCCTGGGACCGCCGGCCGCTCCGGGGGCGGCTGCGCGGCCGGTGGCGCCCCGTCCTCGCCCGTAGCCCTTGCGCTGGTGCTGATGGCCTGCCTGGGGATGCTGGCCGGCCTGGGAAGGGGCGCCCGGGCATGGCGGACGGCGACCGGGTCGGGGAACCCTGTCCGGGTGCAGGGCCGCAACCCGCGTGCACCTCGCGTCCCGTCGGATCTTCGCTGCCAGGTGGATAACCCCCCCGCGAATTCCGTATGCTGATGCACATCTTCCCCCGGACGATGTCGATGCGTCGAAGCCCATCCGTGTTCCTTGCCGGAATCGCGTGGTGCGGGCTGCTGTGCTGCGTCGCATGCGGGTCCGGGGGCGGGCCGGGCCTGACGGACGCGACGATCGTCGATGACGGCCAACCGCCCGACGGTGCTCTGGTGGACGACCTGGCGACGAAACCGGACGCTATTCCGCCGTCGGAGTGCTGGGGTTGCGCGTCGGACGAGGACTGCACCGGTGATGCGAAGTGCGTGGTGATCGGCGGCTCCAAGACGTGTCTGACGTCCTGCGTGGACGACGGCGACTGCCCGCGGTCCTTCATCTGCTACGCTGCCACGACGGCCGGCAAGATCTGCCTGCCCGTGTCCTTTAGCTGCGCGGCCTGCATCGTGGACAACTCCTGCCAGGCCGGAGGCAAGGTTTGCGATTTCGTATCGGCCACCTGCAAGACGGGCAACCCCACCTGCGGGAGGTGTACCTACGACTTCGATTGCGAACAGGACCTCCGCTGTTACAGGGCAACCGGCGCCGCGACCGGCCGCTGCGTCCCCGAGTGCTCGGGTGCGACACCCTGCGCCGACAGCTCCACCTTCGCCTGCGGTACCACCGAAAGGGGCGTGCACCTCTGCATTCCGAAGGATCCGGGTCGCTGCGCTGAAGGTTGCAGCCCCGGCGCCCCGTTCCCGTCCCCCGACGGCACCGCGTGCTACGAGTGCCTGAACAACAGCCACTGCACCGAACCGGGGGAGTACTGCAACATCAACGTGACCCACACGTGCGTTCGCGAAGGCGATTGCATCGGCCAGATGCAGTGCTCGGACGGAATGTGCCACGAATGTTGCGAGGATTCGGATTGCCTGGGCGGCTCGGGTCCCTGCATGGACTACCAGTGCCAGAACCGGATTGATGCCTGTGACGGCCAGTGCACCGGCACGTCCTTTCCGGTCTGCAAGATCATCAACAGTGTCCCGCAGTGCGTGCAGTGCGAAACCGACGCTCAGTGCGCCGACATGGACCCGTCCTGCACGTGCACCGGCGATCCGACCTACACGTGCCTGGCGTCCAACGGAAATGTCTGCTGCCCGTGCGGCTGTCCCGCGATCTGTTCGACCGACGCGGACTGCCCCCCGGACGCCAACGGCGCTTCGTTGTTGTGCAGCAGCACGGTCAACGGTTTCTGCTACAACCCGACGGGCGCGTGTGACGGCGTGACCTCCTGCTGTGGCGCCGGCCAGTCCTGCTTCGACATCCTGTCGGAGTTGTCCAGCGGCATGGGCGGCATCCCCGGCGGCGTCCTGCCCGGCACCGGCGGCTACTGCACCTGCAACGACGCCCACCCATGCCTGGGCGGCGGAGCCTGCACCAGCACCGACGCGGTCTGCTCGATCCCCGTCGTGTCCGACACGCTGTGCCCGGGTGGTGTGAAGGCGGCGACCTTGCCCGACAAGATATGCGCCGACCTCGGCACGATCCTGGGCGGCCTGTTCGGTGGGGTCAGCCTGCCGTGATGCGCCATCACGCGCGCACCGCGAACGGGCCTACTCGATCGTGGGCGTTTCGATCCAGCGCAATCCGGAAATGAACAGGTTGGCGTTATCGCTGCAGTCGAGAATGCGGATTTCATCGGTGCCGTCGACCTTCGCGACATACAGGTCCGAGCAGTTGTGGGCCTGGTCCGCCACCGTATATGCGATCTGCGTGCCGTCCGGCGACGGCGTCAGGTCGTCGGCCACCTTGCCATCGCCGATGAGAACGACGACGGCTGCGCCCAGTTTGTTCCAGTCCGCTCGCCACGTGGAGCCGTTCTTCTTGAACCAGGCGACCTTGCCATCCTGCGAAACGATGGCCCGGTTGCCGTCCTCCACTTCCAGGGTGACGGGGGTGCCGTCGGCTCCCATGGAATAGAGGGAAGACTTCATCTCGTCCGCGAAGAACCGCGTGAACAGCAGGGTCCCGTCGTCCCGGGGCCAGGCGCTCAGATCGTTCACGAGGGGGTTCAGCGGCGACAGCCAGGTGTTCGTGCCGGCCTGGGTGTCCAGACTGACCAGGCGATAGGGGTCGTTGAACCACTGGATCGCGGGTTCCGCTCCGGGGGTTTCCACGCCGTAGAACTTCGCGCGCCGGCACATCAGCAGCGTCTTGTTGTCGGGCAGGAACACGTGGCACTCGTCGTTGACCCGGCCGAAGGAAATCTGCTGTGGGACATCGTCCGCGGCGGGCCCCCAGAGGTACGTGTTCTGGATGGCGTTGCCCAGGTTCGCCAGATCGGGGTAGTGCGTGTCCTTCAGCGGGTCGGCCGATGCGAAGGCGATCGTGCCGTCGGACCGGATGCCGAAGGTCCAGAAACTGAACGCACGGGCGCGCACGCCCATGGTGCTGCCCGCGGGGTCGACGTTGGGGCGGATCATCCGGATCGCATCCTTGCCCTCGTCCGTGCCGTCGCCCGAACCCCAGGTGTTGAAGTAGATCACCGAACCGCTCCACGGCGCCTCGACCGCCTGGAAGCCCAGTTGCTCGGGGGTGAGGGGCGGCGGGAAGGCGTCGAAATCGATGTCCGGGCCCGTGTCCACGGGGACGTCCGCGGGGACGTCGATCGCAGGCACGTCGGCCGCGTCCATCGGTGCCGGATCGTTGGCGATATCGACGACCGGCACGTCCGGACGGACGTCGGGGGACGCAATGTCGGAATGCACGTCCGCGGGGACATCACCCGGAACGTCGGCGCCCACCGTGTCGGACGTGGAGGACGACGACCCGCACGCCGCCAGCACCAGCAGACCGGCCGCCAGGGCCATCGCGAACGGGATTTCGCGCGGGGAACGGACCATGATCCACCTCGCAGCCTACTTCCCGGCCGATTCCTTCTTCTGCATGTTCGCGCCCCAGCGTGCCAGCAGGAACGTCACGACGATCAGCACCACGAACATCCCCAGGCTGATCGCCTGGCCCGGGAAGCCGTCGTACCAGGCCGTGGCGGTTTCCCGCAGCGTGGTCACGCCGGCGTCGGTGGTGACCACGTCGTAGTCCACGCCGATGCTGAGGTACCGGATCGCGTAGGACGTCCAGTCCAGGCGCAGCACCGCGGACACGATGCCGATGATCGCCGCGCCGGCCATCATGCCCGACGCGATCAGGGTGCCCTGGCTGTTGCGGGCCTCGCGTTCCTCGGGGGTGCGGCCGGACCGTTCGACCAGCCACGCCACCGCGCCGCCGGCCAGGACGACAGCGTTGATGCTGATGGGCAGGTACATGCCCAGGGCGAAGGCCAGCGTGGGCATGCCGGCCATGGTGATCAGCAGGCTGATGATCGCGCCCAGGCCGTACAGCAGGTAGGGCTGCTCGCCGCCGGTCATCAGGCCCCGGACGACGGCCGCGATCATGTTGGCCTGGGGCGCGGGCAGGACGTCCTCGTTGCTGACCATCACGCCGCCCTTCATCACCAGGAAGTGGTAGCCCTGGTCCATGACCGGGATGACGAAGGCGCAGACCAGCGCCGCGATGGCCAGACCCAGGAACTTCCAGCCTTCCTGGCGGCGCGGCGTGGCGCCGATCCAGTAGCCGACCTTGAAGTCGGAAATCAGGCCGCCCGCGACGGACAGGGCCGTGCAGACTGCGGTGCCGATGACCAGCGCCACGAAGATGCCGGTGCTGCCCGACAGGCCGACGCCGGTCATGACCAGCGACGCCAGGACGACGGTGACCAGCGTCATGCCGGACACGGGGTTCGTGCCGACGATGGCGATGGCTTCGGCCGCGACGGGCGTGAACAGGAAGCACAGCAGGAAGGCGATCAGCATGCCGATGATGGAGTACATCGCCGACTGGCCCAGGTCGTAGCCGCCCGCGCCCATGCACACGACGAAGAACAGGATGCCCATGGCCAGGATCGACAGGACCTGGATCAGCAGGACCTGCGAGGGGGCCAGGTCGCGCTGGGTCCGTTCGGCGCCGTCGGGGCCCTTGTGCGTCAGGCCCTTGAAGCCCAGCGACACGGACCCGATGATGATGCGGCCCATGCGGATCAGGCCGATGACGCCCGCCGTAGCGATGGCGCCGATGGCGATGGGCTTGATGAACGCCGCGAAGATCGCCTGGGCGCTCATGGTCGAAACCGTGTAGGCGACGCCGGCCGACGTGATGGTGCCGGCCTGGCCGCCCACCAGGAAGATCAGCGGGACCATGACCATGTAGGCCAGCACGCTGCCGGCCATGATGATCGCCGCGTACTTGACGCCGATGATGTAGCCCAGGCCGAACAGCGCCGCGATGCCGTTCATCTTCAGTTCGATGCGGAAGTTGTACAGCCACTCGCCGGCGCCGCCCAGGAGGGTCTTGGTGGTCAAGGCCGGGTTCCAGGCGTGGACGACCTCGACCAGGAAGTCGTAGGCGGCGCCCAGACCGAAGGAGGCCAGCAGGACCTTGCCCGCGCCGCCGCCGGAGGACTCGCCGGACACCAGGATTTCGTTGATGGCGGTGGCTTCGGGGAAGGGCAGTTCGCCGTGGCGCTCGGCCACGAAGTACTTTCGCAGCGGGATGATCAGGACCACGCCCAGGGCGCCGCCGATGAAGCACGCCAGGAAGATCTGCCACCACTCGGGGGTGACGTTGTTCAGGTAAAGGGCGGGGATGACGAAGGCGGCGCCGGCGGCCACGACGCCCGAGGCCTGGCCCACCGACTGCACGATGACGTTTTCCAGGATCGTGCTGCGGGTCTTGCGCATGCGGCCGAAGAAAATGGCGGCCACGGCGATCGGGATGGCCGCCTCGATGCCGCTGCCCGCACGCAGGGCGATATACACGCAGGCCGCCGAAAAGATGACGACCATCAGGAGGCCCAGGCCGATGGACCACCGCGTGGTTTCCGGCATGGAACTGCCGGCGGCCACGATCGGGTCGTAGCGCTCGCCCGGTTCCAGCTTGCGATAGGCGTTCTGCGGCAGCAGGCGTCCCGAAGTGTTCGTCGGCGCGGTCCCGTGCATCGTCCGTTCCTCCCACTCAGCCCCCAGGCGGGCTGGATTCCGGCGAAGCATAGAACAGGCGCGGGTGCAGGGGAAGCGGGCCGATCGGTGGCCCGAGGGGAGGCGGAGCGGCATAATGAGGGGCACCCGGAAAAGCGAGAGGGGCATGCGTCGGTGGTCCTGGATGATCGTGCTGGTGATGGCCGCCTGTGGCGGGGGCGGGCAGGCCGGCAAGGATTTCGGGGGAGCGGACGTTCCCGTGGACCGGGACGTCGTGCTGGAGTTGCCGGCGCTGGACGAAGGCGGGGATGCGGAGGATGCGCCGCAGTGGGACGCGTCGCGGGATCTGGGGCAGGACGCCGGGCACGAGGTCGGCGAGGACGATTCGGGGGACGATCCGGGGAACGATTCGGGGAGCGTGGACCCGGGGAGCGTGGATCCGGGGACCGAGGATCCGGGGACCGAGGATCCGGGGGTGACCGATCCGGGTGCGAGCGACCCGGGTGAGGGCGATCCGGGCACGGCGGATCCCGGGGGCTCCGATCCAGGGGCCGAGGATCCGGGAGCGAACGAGGATCCCGGTGCAACCGATCCGGGCGCAACCGATCCGGGCGCAACCGATCCGGGCAGCGTCGATCCCGGCGCCGTCGATCCAGGTCCGACCGATCCGGGTCCCGTCGATCCCGGACCCCTGGATCCCGGGACCCCCGACCCCGGCCCCGTCGATCCCGGCCCGATGGACCCCGGCACCATCGACAATGGAACCGTCTGCGACGACCCGGTGGTGGGCCGCTTCCTGGCGCCCGCCTGGGCCGGCGGCCCCTGGCCGAACGCCACGTCCTGGGACGGGGCCTGGTCCCCGACCGTCTTCCCGATCCCGGGCCTGTTCGACAACGAATACGGGGACGGGCACCTCAGTGGCGGCACCCCGACGCCCATCCTCCCGCCCGGAAAGTGGGACTGGGTGGACGCGGACAACGACCAGGCGAACTGGCGGAATTTCTACACGAACAAGGGCGAGTTCCTGAAACTGAAGGACGGCTGCGGCCGGCAGTTCGGGTGGAAATTCGTGTCGAAGTTGGACTACGTGGACGCCATCGACTTTGCCGGCCCGGCCGAGTACCTCGAGGGTTCGGCGGGCACCGACCTGCTGCTGCTGGGCACCGAGGGGGCGATCCACAGCATCGCGGGCTCGATGGCGGGCGGCCCCGACGTCCTGGTGTTCGGCAAGTCCTTCAGCCTGGACTACCGGACGGGGGCATCGGGGGACCTGAACGCCGCGAACGACGACGACCTGGTGATCGCCGGGTGCGTGATGGACGCGGGCACCACCTATCCCATCTACACGACGACCGTCCACACGGGCCCCGGCGCCGACGTGGTCTTCGCGCGCAACCTGCGGGCCTCGGCCGTCGATGCGGGCAACGGGGCCGGCGGCCGCACCGATACCCTGGACCCGCTGGACGGCGACGACCTCGTCGTGCTGGGCGGCAACGTGAAGGACGTGCGGTTCTTCGGCGGGCGGGGCAACGACACGCTGGTCTGGTACACCGATCAGATGAACGAAAAAACCGCGTTCCAGGGCGGCGACTTCTTTGGCGGCGGGGGTGCGGGCGATGCCCTGTGGGGCGATCCGGGCACCGATCGCCTGGTCTACGTCATCCCGACAACCACGTCCCTGGTGAAGGTCCCCCAGGACCCCGCGACGACGAACTTCCTGCTGGTCATGCGGGAAAACGCCGGCGGAGGCGTGGACGACCCCATCTGGGACCAGCCGACGGTCAACGACCCCTACGCCAAGTACTGCAGCACCTGCGGGACGGGACCGGGCGACCAGCACACGCTGTTCGTCCAGTACGTGTCCGCCGACGGCCGCGTGAACACCGGGTACGTGTCGGTGACCGCGTTCGAGGAACTGCAGGTGGGCATCGGGCCCGCCGCACAGGTCTACCGCCTGGACCAGGTCAACGGCCGGCTGATCCTGGCGTCCGACCTGTCCCCCGTCACCCCGCCCCCCTTCCCGCTGGAGTGGTGCGCGATGCGGTAGCCGCCGTCCGCCCCGTCACTTCGCCCGCGACAGGCCCTCGACACCCTGGGGCAGCGTCCGCCCGGTCAGTTCCACCATCGTCGGGTAGATATCCACCGTGCGCATCGGGCCTTCGAACAGCGGCGCGTTGCACAGGACCGGGACGTGGGCGTGCTGGGCGTGCAGGCCGCCGTGGGTGCCCCGGGGCTCCTGGTATTCGAACCAGTCCCGCAGGTCGAAGCCCAGGCGGGAGGTCACCAGCAGGTCGCCGGAACGCGGCGACCGGGCCCACGTCAACAGCCCGAAGGGCGCGTCCGGGTAGGCGGAGTCCTCGGTGCAGTGCAGGGCCGTTTCCACGTCCATCGTCGCGGGCAGGGGGCCGTACCCGAAGGGATCCGTGCCCTCGACCACGTAGATCAGGCCGCCCGGAACCTCCCGCATGCGGGCCGCGCCGCCGTGGCCGGTCACGCGCAGCCAGCCGTCCCGGGTACGCCACGCCACGTGATCGACGGCCTCGTTCGACAGCAGGCCCATCGCGAAGGCGCGGAAACGTTCCGGGTCCGGGCGGCCCAGGTCCCAGCCGTCGCCCTTGAAGTACACGTTGGCCATGCCGTTGCCGGAGGGCAGCACGACGGCCTCGAACCCCCGCGGCGGCGTCGGCCACCGCTTGTAGGTCAGCGTCGTTCCGAAGACCGACGCGACCGTGCGGTCCAGCGCGTAGTGCGTGTGGGTGGCGCTCTGGCCGTGATCCGCGGACAGGACGACCAGCGTCGTGTCGGCCTGGCCCCGGCGTGCCAGGCGATCGAAGAGGCGCCCGATCACGCCGTCCATGTTGCGGTAGGTGGCGAGGGCCTCCGGCGAGGTCGGGCCGAACCGGTGGCCCACCTCGTCGGCCGAAGGGAACACGCTGAACACGAACCCGGCGTGCCCGTCGATCGCGCGGTTCTGCGCGGCCTCGGCGTCGGCGTCGCAGCGCAGCCAGTCCTTGGTCAGGAAGCCGCGGACGAAGGACGGGATCTTGGTCCAGCGGGTCAGCAGCGCCCGGTCGGGGCTGCCGCGGGTGTACCAGGCGAACACGTATTGCGTGTCGGGCCAGACCGCGGCCAGGGTCGGGGTGAAGGGGGCCACGTCCCCGTTCAGGTTCGACACCTTGAACGGGGTCAGGTAGGACCGGACGCTGTGCCGGACGCTCTTGCGCAGGGCGTGCGCGGGGCGATCGAACCAGTAGACGCCGGGGGCGCCCAGGGTGCCCGGGAAGCAGCCCGTCATGAACGGCAGGTGGGCCGGGCCCGACACGGTGGGGAAGCCGGCGACCGCACGTCGCACCCGGCCGTCCGGCGCCAGATGCGTACGGATGTTCGGCAGGTCGCCGGCGTCCATCAGTTGCTGGAACACGTCCCAGCGGGCACCGTCGAACAGCAGGAAGATCGTGCGCAGGAACGGCGTCATGGAGCCTCCACAGGGTCCGCCGGTGCAGACCCCGGGAACAGGTATACGCGGATCGAGGCTCCCAGTCGACGATCCGGCGTGCGGTCGGCCAGGAACGGGAACAGTCCGTCCGGGTGGGCGTCGCTGCGCAGCAGGAAGCGGTTTTCGCTGACGTACAGCGTGGTCGGGCCGGGAAGGATCCTGGGATCGGTCGGTTCGCGCCAGGGTTCCACCGGCGTGCCGTAGTCCGCGGGCTGCGCCGTGCCGGAAACGGCGGCCAGGCAGCGGCGGCCGTCCGTGCAGTGCGTCCGGGCGTCCGCATCCAGGGCGGGAAGGTCCTGTCCCCAGTCCAGGTTGCTGTCGGCCAGGTGGCGCCCGCCGTTGGGCGTGCCGCCGGCGAGGACGTTGAAGAACGCCAGGTGGTCCGGCGAGGCCGCGACCGCGACGCCCGCGTGGGCGGCGACCAGGGCCACGGACGCGGCGGCCATCGCGGCGGTGCGGGTGCGCGTCGCGACGGAAACCGCCGGACCCCGGACGTATGCCATCGCGGCGTCCCAGCACCGGCCCACCAGCCAGCCCGTGCCCAGGCACAGGAACGGGATCGCGGGCAGCACGTAGCGGTGCCCGATGTTGATCGTCTGGACGCTGCAGGCCGCCACCCACAGCAGGGGCGGCACCGCGAGGAACACCCAGGAGGGATCGGAAGCGTCGTTTGCGCCCGTCCCGACGCCGCCTCGGGACGATCCATGTCGCGCGACGGCCCACAGCCCCGCGCCGGCGACCCACGCCCACAGCAGCAGGGAGGGCAGGGTGGACTTGTACAGGAACGTGCGGAGGAAGTAGGTGCGGAACCCGCTGCGGTCGTAGTCCCCGTCCAGGTACTGGTAGAAGTCCCGGTCCTCCCAGGCGTCCTGCCGGGCCGCGTGGAACGCCTGGGCGCCCAGGCCCTTCAGGAACGAGTAGGCGGGGATGGGCACGGCCGCCATGTCGTCCGCCGACACGCCGATCGCGTCGGCGACCTGGCGGATGCCGTCCTGGACGGCGGCGCGTTCGCGCATCGCCGCGATCTGGGGGTCCTGGGACAGCGACCGGACCTCGAACCCGTAGGCCGCCCACACCATCGCCAGAGACAGGCCGATCGCCGCGATCCACCATCGCCAACCAGGTGCAGGCGCGGCGATCGCGCGTCGGCCGCCGGCCAGGCGCCACGCCGCGGCCGTCACCGCCAGGATCGGCACCAGCAGAAGCCCCGCGAACCGGGTCAGGGTCGCGATCGTCACCAGGGCCGCCAGCCCCAGCAGCCGGGGCCCGGTCGGCGCGCGAAGGAATCGCTCGAAGGCCCTCACGGCCAGGAACACCGCCAGCGTCAGCGCCAGGTCCGTCGTCGCCAGCGTGCCGTGAGCCAGGACCGTGGGTTCGAAGGCCAGCGCCGCCGCGGCCGCCAGTCCCGCCGCGCCGCCCCAGCGCCGCCGGGCCTCGCGGGCGACGCCAATCACCAGCGCCGCGCACAGCAGCAGGATCGGCAGGCGCGCCAGGTCCAGGATCGTCCGCCAGGGCAGGACGTTGTGGAACAGGAACTCGCGGCCGTACGGGTGCCAGTCGATGCCCAGGGACGGGTGGTCCGGGTGGGCGTCCACGCCGGCCAGCAGCAGGGGCACGGCCATGGCAAACCGTGCCAGGGGCGGGTGGGTCGGGTCCGCGTGCCGGCCCGTCGCCAGCAACGCCACCCCGGACGGGAAGTTCGCCAGTTCGTCGCTGACCGCACCCAGGCGCGATTGCGATGCCCACTGCGTGCCGGCGGCAACCACCACGATCAGCGACAGCCCCAGCCACCATGCGGTTGTAGGCGCGCGGACGCCTCGTCCGGAGGTGCCTGGATCACGCGGCATCGGCGGCCCTCCCGCGCGACATCGCCATCCCGACCAGCAGGCCCACCCCGATCCACAGCAGTCCCCGGACGCGCCGGACCAGGCTGAACGCGACGCCCGTCGCCGGGTCCATCCCCAGCGCCTGGAACAGCACGAGGTGCCCGCCTTCGGCCGCGCCGATCTGCAGCGGGATGAAGGCAAACACCAGGTTCAGCAGCACGCTGACGGTCTGGATCAACAGGGCCTGGAGGATCCCGACCGGGCAGCCCATCAGGGTCAGCAGCACCGCGGCGTCCACCGTCGCGATGCTGCGCGACGCCAGGTGCCAGGCCATCGACGCGGCAAAGTCGACGCGACGCCCGCGGTAGAACCCCCCGATCGCGGCATCGATGCGGTCGGCGGCGGGCCGGTGGCGTTCGATCGCGCCGGGGCGGATGCCCAGACGGCGTCCCAGGTCCAGGGCCCGGCCCAGCAGCCCGCGGGCCTGCAGGCCGAAGGCCAGCCCGACCAGGACCGCGATGGCCGCGAAGGCAACCGCCAGGCCGCCCCGTACCCGGGGTTCCAGGTCCAGCATGCCCAGCGACAGGCCCAGCCCGATGGCCAGGAAGACGAAGGTGGCCAGGTAACGGATCGTGTTGTCCACGACCAGCGACGCCACGACGGTGTCGGCGGGCACGCGTCCCCGCAGCAGCAGGCCCTTCACCGGCTCGCCGCCCAGGTTCATCAGGGGCGTGGCGTTGTTGACGGCCTCGCCGGCGACGGTCGCCCAGATCAGCCGACCGGCCATGCCCGGCGAACGTCCCGAGGGTCCCAGGACACGGGCCCAGCCCCGGGCGTCGGCGGCGTACCACAGCAGGTTCACGGCGGCGAGGGGCCAGAACCAGGCGCCCAGGTGCACGGCGGCGTCCGCGATCGTGCCCGGCCCCACGGCCGCCACGGTCCCGACGAGGCAGGCCAGTCCGACCGCGAAGAAGATCCGGTTCACCCACTTCATCGCGCGCCAGTGTAGCGCAGGTCGGTGGATCGGCCAGAGGCGACTTCGGGGGGAAGCAACGGCCGCCGGGCTCCTGCCGGGGTCCCGTCATCTTGACGCAACGCGGCATCTTGCGTCGGACGTGTCAAACGGTCTATCCTCCGGGAGTCGTGTCGGGACGGACGCGACAGTCCGGCTGGAGAAAGGGGGGTTCCATGGGTTCGCTGCAGGACTTCTATCGCGGCAAGAACATCGTGATCACGGGGGCTTCGTCGGGCATCGGAAAGGATCTGGCCCTGGTGTTCGCCGGATGGGGCGCCCGCCTGGCGCTGTCCGCGCGGCGCAAGGAACTGCTGGACGAGGTTCGTGTCGCGGCCGAAGCGGCCGGGTCCGAGGCCCTGGTCTACCCCGTGGACGTCACCGACCGCGCGGCCATGCAGGCCATGGCCGAGGACGTCCTGGCCAAGTGGGGCCACGTGGACATCGTCATCGGCAACGCCGGCGTGGGCGGCCTGAACCCCGCCGACAAGTTCGATCTGGACATCCACAAGCGGACCTACGACATCAACTGCATGGGGCTGGCCTACACGCTGATGCCCTACGTCCCGTCGATGATCGCGCGCAAATCCGGCCACCTGGTCGGCGTTTCCAGCCTGGCGGCCTTCCGCGGCCGGCCGAACGCCGCCTCCTACTCGTCCGCCAAGTCGGCCCAGGGCGTGTTCCTGGAGGCCGTGCGGATGGACCTGAAGAAGCACGGCATCAAGGTGTCCGCGGTGCATCCGGGCTTCGTTGAAACGCCCATGACCGCCCACGACGAATTCAACATGCCCTTCAAGATCGGCGTCCGCGAGTCGTCCCTGCTGATCGCGCGGGCACTGCGGCAGGCCAAGCCGCGCTTCCTGTACCCCTGGCAGATGAAGTGGCTGGTGCGCTTCGAGGGGATGCTGCCCTGCGCCGTGTACGACTGGCTGCTGCCCCGGGTGTCGGGCCAGCGCGACGACATCAAGCCCCGCACGCTGTAGCAAAGACGCTTGGAGGACGTGACCCGATGGACACCGCCATTCCCCTGCTGTTTCGCTTCACCGCCTACATGTGCTTCGGCCTGGTGATGGAAACCCTGTGCGCGATCGACGGCATCGAGCGCCTGGTCGGGCGTCCGATCCCGCGCAGGGTGCCGAAGAAGTACCTCGAAGGCTTCGTCAGCGCCTACATGATCCCCCTCCACGGCCTGGGCGTGCTGTTCCTGATGGAACCCCTGATTGACATCGTGGCGCCCGTGTCCTGGCCGTTCCGGGTGGCTGTCTACGCCGCGGGCCTCACGGTCTGCGAAATGGGCTGGGGCTGGATCCTGGACAAGACCCTGGGGTTCTTCCCCTGGGACTACTACTCCCTGTCGAAGTGGAAGATCGGCAAGCGCGGCTACTCGCTGTGGACGCTGGTGCCGATGTGGGGCTTCGCCGGGATGGTCCTGGAGCAGTACTGCGGGCTGATCCGCTACCTGTCGCCGTTCGTGTCGACCTACTTCGGCTATTGAGGGCTGCGTTCGCCGGCCCGGACGCCCACGAAGGCCTCGGCCTCCGCCCGTCGATCCAGGCGGGTCGCCTTGCCCTGGTAGGCCCCGCCGCGCCCGCCGCCGCGCCCTTCCAGGATCCGCGCGACCTCGGGGCCCGTCGCCGCGACCCGCTCCTCCGGGCCCGCCACCAGGAACACGCCCTCGCGATCCCCGGCGGTGGCCAGCACCAGCAGGTCCGGGCGCGCCTCCCGGGCGGCGTTCGCCACGGCGTGCAATGTGTCCATGTCCACCTGGGGGGAATGGAAGGCGACGGCCGCATCGCCCGTCCGCGCCAGGTCCCGCCCGATCGTCACCGCCCGCTGGGCGCGCAGTTCCTTGAGGGCCTTGTCGGTCGCGCGGCGCTCCAGGACCAGCCGTTCGATGGCGGGCAGGTGCTCATCGGTTCCGCAGGTCAGCACGCGGGTCAGCGAGCGGTCGCGCTCCAGGGCCCGGTCCAGTTCGCGCAGCACCCGCCCCCCCGCGATGAACGACAGCCGGGTCCCGCGCGAGATGCGCTCGGTCCCCAGCAGCTTCAGCGCCTGCAGTTCCGACGTGTTCGCGACGTGGATGCCGCCGCAGGTGTTCAGGTCGATCCCGTCGATTTCGATCAGCCGCAGGGGCCCGGTGAGCCCCTCGGGCAGGCGCCGCGACCGGACGCCCAGTTCGGCCATGTGCTCCCGATCGGTGATCCGGACGCGCACGGGGTGGGCCTCCCGGATCCGCGCGTTCACCTCGGCCTCCATGGCCCGGAGGTCGGACTCGGGCAGGGCATCGACGTCCAGTTCGACGTCGGAACGGTCGGGCCCCAGGTGGAACGCGATGGTGCGCCAGCCGACCCGATCCAGGAGCGTGGCGGTCAGCAGGTGCTGCGCGGTGTGCTGCTGCATGTGGTCGTACCGGCGGACCCAGTCCACCACGGCGTCCACCACTCCCGACACGGGGGTCGCCAGGTGATGCACCACCGCGCCGTCCTCCCGCCTTCGCAGCGACAGCACGGGGACGCCCCCCACGGTACCGCCGTCCGAGGGCTGGCCGCCGCCCTCCGGGTACAGCGGCGTCCGGGACAGCACCACGTCGAACCCGTCGGCGGCGGGCACGCATTCCAGGACCTCGGCCTGCAGCGTCCGCAGGCCGGCGTCCTCCTGGCAGGGCAGCAGTTCCATGAAAACCTCGCGGGCAGGGTGGATTGGCGTCAATCGTCCAGCGTCACGATGATCCGCTCACCGGACAGGGAGCATTCGTAGGTGCGGATCGGCCGGGGGGACGGGCCCGACAGGACCTTCCCGTCCGGGCTGAACGAGGACGCGTGGCACGGACACTGGAGGTTGGCCGCCTTCGCGTTCCACGCGACCGAGCAGTTCTGGTGGGGGCAGGTCGGGTCGTACGCCCTCACGGTCGCTTCCGTGTCCCGCACGAAGAGGATCGAGCGATCCTTGATTTTCAGCGTGACCGACCCGCCGACGGTCTTCAGGGCCTCGGCCTTGTCCAGGCCGACCGCCATCTTCTTCGCGAAGGCCCGGCGCGCCGGCAGCAGGATGGCGGCGACGATCGCGCCGATGGAAGCCTTCAGGAACCCGCGACGGTCGAACATTGGGGGCCTCCTTCAATCCCTGGAACCGGTCAGTGGGGCAACTGGAACTCGCGCTGGATCTGGAACCCGATGATCAGGTCCTTGTATCCGCGACGGGTGTTCGCCACGATGCCGTCCGCCCCGATGTACTGCGTGTTGCTGAGCATCAGCGAAAAGACGTGCCGGGGCGACAGGAATTTCCAGGCGGTCGAGAAGGTCGGCCACTTCGCGCCGTACCCCGCCACCCGGAAGGTCGCCTCGACGTTCCACGCCAGCCAGGGAAGGATGCGGATTTCGACCGCGCCGGGCACGGCCAGGGACCACTGCGTGTCCCGGTTGGACTTCACGTCGCCGGACGAGTCGCTGTGGAACATCAGGCCGGTGCCGATGGTCAGGCGCTTGAACAGCATCCGGCTGATCAGCAACTGGCCGAAACCGCCCGCGGCGTCCTGGGCGTTCTTCTGCGAGAACCAGGTCACGCCGGCCCGGACGGCCATGTCGATGTAGTGCCGGTCGGCCCGCAGGAACTGCCACTTCATGTCGAACTCGTAGGTGTCGAAGGCGTCGGTGGCGTTGTTCAGGCGGTACACCCCGGCGTCCAGTCCGTCCAGGATCCCGAAGCGCAGCCCCAGGCCGATGCGCAGGTTGCCCGAGTCCAGGCCGAAGAAGTCGTTCCACGAGTTCTCGTTGAACGCGGCCTGGAAGGTCCGGTGGTCCACGACCAGCAGGAAGGCGTGCTTCCGGGTCGTGGTGGCGAACGGGACGTTGGTGGCGCGCTCGGCCCCGACGATCTGCGCCAGGTCCCACTTCGGATCCTCGGTCACCACGACGGCCTCGACCTCCTCCACGACCTCGTCGGCCGGGGCGGGGGTGGCTACGGGGGCCGCGGCGGGCTCGGCAACGGGGGCCGCTGCGGGCTCGGCGTAAACCGGCGCGGGCGCAGCAGGCTCGGCGAGGATCGGCGCCGGTTGCTCCGTGGGCGTCGCGGGGGCAGCCGGCGCCATCTCGGCCGCGGGCTCGGCCATCGCCTCCGGCGGCGGTTTCGGTGCGTCGTCCGCCCTGGCCGGCAGCGCGAACGCCGCCAGGATCAGGGGGGACAGCAGCCACGCGAAGGCCTTGGACCCGAGGCGCGGTGACCGGGCGACGAACGTTTGCATGACCCGCTCCAGGCAACAGGGGTCGGGGCCGATGCCCCGGGACTGCGGACGGTGGTGAAGGATATCACGGGATCGAGCGGGGGGAAGCGGCTGGATCGGGGTGGCGGCGCGCCCGCGCCCGGGCCAGGATCAGCAGGACCGCCAGGGCGAACAGGGAGGCCGCCGCGGATCCGGCCGGGGGGCCGCGCGGGGCCGCAGCGCACCCGCCGGAACCGGTCGATGCCGCGGGGGGGACATCCGTGGACGGCACGTCCCCGACGACGTCGGTCGCGACCGTGTCGGGAGGCACGTCCGCCTGGACCTCGGGCACGTCGGAATCCCCGGCCGTGTCGGGCTGGGGTTCCGGCGGCGCCGGGGGCGGCTCCCATCCGGGCAGCGGGCGCTGCAGCGGGTCGAAGTCGTCGAACAGCACCGACGCCGGCACCGTCCCGCCGTCGGGCTCGCCGGCCAGCGTCACGGCCAGCACCTTCACCCGCGGATCGTCGGGCAGCGTGAGCGTCACGGCCCCCGCGGGCACGTCCAGCACGTAGTGGAACAGGTAGCTGAAGGCGTACACGTCGTCGCCGGCCGCCTTGTGGCGGTGCGTCCCGTACCAGGCCACCTCGGCCTGCTTCAAGTAGGCCGGCACGGCAGGCATGGGCGTCTCCTGGAACACCCCGTCCACCAACCGGCTGTCCCACTGGCCGATGAAGCCGCCGTGGTCCTGGATCGGGAGCGTCGTGGCCTGTGTGCCCACCCGGAACGTCGCATCGACGTCGCCGACGGCCGCGGCCAGGACGTGCAGGCGCTCGCCTTCCAGCGGCTGGATCGGGATCACCTGGCCCGCGCACGCCAGGGCGTTCTGCGCACCGGGGGCCGTCGGACCCAGCACGAATCCCACACCCGCCACGTCCAGCGTCGCGGGGAACTGCTCGGCCGCCCAGGCCACGCCCGCCGCGGCATCGAACGCGCCGTCGTCCCGGGCCTCGTTGAACGACACCACGTCCGTGTCGAATTCCAGGGCCTGGGGCCGGGAGGCGGTTCCGGTCAGAGGGCTTGCCGGCGCCACCAGGCGCACCGCGAACGTCCGGGGCTGGAACGGCGTCAGGTCGGTCACCAGTTCGCCGTCGGACACCGCGGCCATGCCCTTCGGCTGCTCGTCGCCCCGGATTTCCCGGGCCTGGGCGATCCCGGTCCCGACGGTGACGTGGACGCCCGTCCGCAGCGTGCCGGAGGTTTCCTGCAGGCGGACCACGATTTCGTCCGAGTCCTCGGCCCGCTTCAGGGCGCGGATGGCAACGGCGGGATCGGACACCCGGGCGAACCCGAAGGACCGGCCCAGGGCGCCCGCGTGCGACGGCGCCTGGAACGCAGTCAGCGGCTGGTTGAACCGCGCGGCCTGGTCCGCGGTCCCGTTGGTCCAGTCGCCCGTGTGGCCATACAGCGCCCACGCGGTCCGGTGACGCCCCAGGTCGTTCGTGTCGTGGTGGAAGTCCGGCATCATGGACGTGTGGATCAGCGTCAGGTACAGGGTGGCGTCGTCCGGCTTGTGCCAGCCCACCTTGTCCAGCGACAGGATGGAAGCGCCGTACAGGCCGCCTTCGGGCGTCACGTCCGCCCACTGCTGGGCCGGAACCTCGTACAGAAGAGGGGTCGAATTCGGGCGGCGAATCACGCCCAGGCCCAGATCGAACGTGGCCTCGGGCGCCGACGCCTTCAGCGGGAACTCGACCTTCAGCAGCGACATCCGGGTCCCCCAGTCGATGTCGGCGTTCCACACCAGGCGATCGCCCGTGTCGCCACCCTCCAGGCTGACGCGCAGGACGAAGGTGGAGGAGCCGTTTTCCACGCCGTACTCGCGCCGGATCTCGACCGTGGCCCGGGCGGGGCCCGACTCGATCACCCGGATGTCCGCGCTGGACTGGACGTACTCGCGCACGCCGTCCGCCAGGTTGTACCAGGGGATTTCCCACGCCGGGTAGGTGAACGACGTGTCGGGGAATTCCGCCAGGCGCACGGGTCCGGCCAGGATTTCGCGGCCGGCCACCTTGTCGAACACGCTGAACACGTCGCCGTTGCCGTCGATTTTCACCTTGTACCGGGCGTTCTCCAGGATTTCCTTCGAGGCGGACAGCGGGGTGTGCAGCGCGCAGGGCACGTCCGAGGGGCGGGCGTCGAACACCGCGAACCCGGTGGCGGGAACGCGGGCCAGGAAGGCCACGTCCACCGCGCCGTCGTGGGTCCCGGTCACCTGCGCGGGCACTTCCGCGCCGTCGGGCCCGAAGACGCGCACGTAGGTCGGGACGCGGTCCGGGAACCGCACGACCGCGTCGATCACGTCATGGCGATCCGTCGCGACGGCGTTGTACACCACCAGCGGAACGCCCTCGGCCGTCGTGTCCAGGGCCCGGGACACCGCGCCCGCGGCCGCCGACAGCACGGTGGCGAACCGGTGCAGGGCGATCAACTCGTCGTTCCACGAATAGGAATAGACCTCGGGGATGCTGGTCCCGGTGAGGTCGTCGTGGAACTGGTGCACCAGGAACCGGAACCACGCGTCCGTCAGCCAGGCGCCCGGGTAGGGCAGGGCGCCCAGCCAGTCGGCCGCCACCGCCGCCCGTTCCGCCGCGTCGCCCAACTGCTCGTTGCGGCGGTTCCAGCGCTTCATCGCGCACTGGGACGTGTACGACCCCGTGCCGTGCGTGCTGAGGACCAGTTCGCCGTCGTACAGGGGCAGGGCGGCGACCTGCGCGTCGGTCAGGTCGCGGAACATCTGGTCCGACGGTGCGGACAGCACCTGGATGGGGCCGGCGCCGGCGATGCCGACCTCCAACTCCTGCACGTCCGCTTCGCGGACCGCGCCGCCCTGATCCCCCACGCCAAAGTAGCCGTAGCCGAACCGCAGGCCGGACTTTGCCTCTTCCCGGTCCAGCGCCGCGGTCCAGTTCTGCGATTTGGACCAGTCGTCGACGATCCCGCCGACGTAGTTCCCCGGGTCCAGGGCCGCCGTGATTTCCGCCCCGTCGGGACCGCGCCACCGGCCCACGTCGAAGGGGATGCCGTAGACCGAACCCCAGTGCAGTTTCTGGGTCGAAAATCCCTTCAGGCCGCAGTGCGCCGCCACGGAAGGCAGCGCCCACCCGAACCCGAAGCAGTCCGGCAGGAACACGTCGATGCTGGTCCGGTCGAACTGGCGCCGGAAGAAGCCGTTGCCGTACAGGAACTGCCGCGTCAGCGACTCGGGCGACACGATGTTCACGTCGCCGCCCTCCAGGGCGCTGCCCGACGGGGACCAGCGCCCGTCGGCCACGTAGCCCTTCAGGCGCTGCCACAGGTCCGGGTAGTACTCGCGCAACAGATGGTAGCGATGGGCCCCCTCGAAGCCGTACCGGAAGCCGGGGTGCCGATCCATCAGGTCCATCGTGTCCCGGAACGTCGCCGGGATGAACTCCTGGATCGTCTGCACGATCGTCCACCACCACTGGGTGTCCAGGTGCGAAACCGCCACCACGTACAGGCTGTTCGGGGCGACGCCGGCAGGGGCCTCGTCGGCCCGGACCGGGGACGGCGGCAGGGCGCCGGCCAGCGCGACCAGCACCGGAAGTGCACGCAGGGCAACGGACAACCGGTTGGACTTGGGGGGTCGCGCCATGGGGTGTGCCTCCGTGACGCGAAACGATAGTCCAACCCCGGCGCACGTGTCTAATGTTCCGTGACGGCGGTCCCGATGCCCTTTCCCATGCGTATCATGAAACAGCAACGCAGGGCCTGGACGACGATTCGGCGCGTCATCGTGCTGTGCGCCGTCCTGGTCATCGCCCGCCCCGGGACCGCCGGGATGGTGTCGCTGGACGCCCTGGCCGCCACGACCGGTCCCGCCCGCGAACTGGTGCAGGCCATCCTGCGGATGTGCGGCGAGGAGGACGCGGCCCGCCAGAACCTGCGCGCCGACCTGGACCAGGCGTTGAGCCTGGCCGAAATGGCCCAGGCGCAGTCCCAGGACGCCGAGGCCGCCATCGCCCGCGAGGCGCCGTTCCGTCAACTGGACAGCGCGTGGCATTCGACGTTCGAGCCCCGGCCGGCCGCGGAACGCCGCTACACCTCCCCCGGCAATCCGGCCATTTCCGACGCTGCCCGTTCGCTGCGGGCCGCCCTCTGACGCGCCCCTCGCCCGACCCGCTCCAACATCTTTCGCCCGTTTTCTTGCGGACCCTGCAATTTCGGGGATGCGTCGGGCCCCCCTTTGGTCCTACAATCGCGCCATGGAAGCCATCAACCCAGATGACCTCGTTGTCCTGCATGTAACCGGCCCCGACCGACCCGGCATCACCGCGGTCCTCACCGGCATCTTCGCCCGGGAACGGGCGCGGCTGGTGGACCTGGGCCAGTCGGTCCTGCACGGCCACCTGACGCTGTCGGCCTTCGTCGAGGTCCCGCCCGGGTCCGACGTCCTGCGCCAGACGCTGTTCAAGGTGTCCGAAATGGGGCTGCGGCTGGAAGTTTCGATGTACCGGCCGGCCGTGAACGACCCGGCGCACGACGGGGCGACCTGCGCCCTGTGCGTGACGCTGCTGGGGGCGCTGGAGGACGGCGTCGCCGTCGGCCGGACCACCGAGTACCTCGCGGACAAGGGCCTGAACATCCGCGAGATCCGCACCCTGTCGCGCCGCCGGCTGACGGGCCTGGAACTGATCGTGGACCTGCCGCCCGAGCGTCGCCTGACCGCGGGGGAAATGCGGGCGCTGCGGGGCGAAATCCTGGCGCTGTCGGGACGCCTGGGCGTGGACATGGCGGTCCAGCGGGACGGCGTGGGCCGTCGCAGCAAGCGGCTGGTCTGCATGGACGTGGACTCGACGTTCATCCAGATGGAAGTGATCGACGAACTGGCCAAGATGGCGGGTTGCGGGGAACAGGTTTCCCTGATCACCGAACGGGCGATGCGCGGCGAAATCGACTTCCCCGGGGCGCTGCGGGAACGCGTGGCGCTGCTGGCCGGCCTTCCCATGGAGCAGGCGCGGCGGCTGCTGGACGACGTGCCCATGACGCCCGGCGCCGAGGTCCTGGTGCGGACGCTGAAGGCCCTGGGCATGCGCATCGGCCTGGTCAGCGGCGGGTTCACGTTCTTCGTGGACGAACTGAAGCACCGGTTCGGCCTGGACTTCGCCTTTGCCAACACCCTGGAAGTCGAGGAAGGCAGGATCACGGGGCTGGTGAAGGGCCAGATCGTGGACGCCGACCGGAAGGCCCAGGTCCTGTCCGACATGGCGCACGTCTACGACTGCCGGCTGGACCAGTGCGTGGCGGTCGGCGACGGCGCGAACGACATGCACATGCTGCGCCTGGCCGGGCTGGGGGTCGCCTTCCGGGCCAAGCCGCGCCTGCAGGCCGAAGCCGACCTCAGCCTGAACGCCTCGTCCCTGACGGGCGTCCTGTACCTGATGGGCTTTTCCGAGCGCGACGTGGCCGAACTGGCCGGCGACGTGCCGGAGGGCTGCTCGGGACGCTGATCCGGTCTTGCGCGTTGCCGCATACTTCACGAGAATGTCACGGCCGCGACGGGGGCGATACGGCCCGTCCCGGTGCATGACCGACACCTCCGGGAGGAAACAGGACCCATGACGCAGCGAATCCACCACGTGGTTCCTCTGGCGCTCTGGATGGCCATCGGGCTGGCCGGGCTGGGCTGTGGCAGTTCGAACGACGGCGCGGCCGACGTTCCCGATACGCAGACGGACACCGTCACCGACGACGGCCCGGGCGACGTCCTGGATGTCGCGGACGTGCCGGTCATCGTCGATGCGCCGGACGTCGTCGACCTGGACACCCTCCCGGGCGACGTCTCGACCGACGTGCCGGCCACCCGGCAGCGGACGTTCAGCTTCCGCGCGTTGTGCGGCATGTCGATGGGCGCCGCGGCCATGACCGTCGCGACCCACTCGATCACCCGGGGCGGTCCCGACTTCGACGTCATCGGCGCCATGGGCGGCTATATCGACTACCGCTACATGAGCCACGCGTTCCGGGATCTGTTGATGGGCGGCTTCCCCAAGATGTCCGACATCCTGGACCACATCGACACGATCAACGATCCGGTCGCGTCGGGGCTGGAATGCGGGCCGGTGGCCGGCACGCAGCCCTACGAGTGGGCCTGGAGTTTCAACCAGTTGCACTACAACAACAACGGCGGCGCCTGGAAGCGCCAGTTCTACCTGGACGCGATCGGCAGTTTCTCGTACGCCTTCGGCAACATGATGTCCTACAACCCCGACAACCCGCTGCTGCCTCCGGGAGTGCCGTACGAGTGGATGAGGGACACGTCCCGCGGGGAGATGTGCGCCCATCCCTACGTCATCCCGAAGAAGTCCAAGGACGCGTACAACGCCGAATACAACCCGAACGGCGACTACGACCTCGTCACGGTGTGCGACGGCGACACCCCGGTCGGATGCAAGGACGACGACCCGAACCTGTGCGGGACCAGCAACCCGGACTACCGGCAGTTGGCCTCGTGGTTCGACCCGTCGCAGCCGCACAACTTGCCGTACCCCTTCCTGCTGGCCGTGGATTACAACGGTAACGGCAAGCGCGACTACGCCGAACCGATCGTCGTCAACGCCATCGAGCGCTTCAGCGACGTGGGCCTGGACGGGTGCCCGAACGCGCTGGAGGACGGCCTGGGCGGGTGCCTTGCGGCAGCCCGCGCCAACCCGGTGGGCGACCCGAACGGCGACGACTTCGACCTGCAGACCCGGCCCCTGGGCACCGAGGGAAACTTCGAATACGACGCGGAGACGGGTACCGGACGGCACGAGTCCTATGAGGACTTCGGGCTGGACGGCGTGGCGGGCACGCTGGATTACGGCGAAGGCGACGACCAGTACTCGATGAGCCCGGGCATGAAGGCCCTGATCGACCAGGACGTCCGGACCTTCATCATGAACGCCACGGACGAGCAACTGCGCAACCACACCTGGTACTTCGACGGCGGCATCCGGGACGCGCTGCACTCGCTGACGTCGAACATGCACATCACCGCCCGCCTCGAGGAACGGGGACAGGGCGTCCGGATCTACGACGACTTCGCCCGGACCTCGACCGCGGTGGTGCCCAACAGCGATCTGAACGAACTGGCGCTGGACCTTTCCGGCGTGGACTTCTCGCCGGCGCATTTCGGCCGCAACGCGATGGTCCGGTACGGCGACCCGAACGCGGCGCTCAGCGACATCCTCGCGGGGGACGGCGGGCACGTGGGAGCCGGCGCCGAAATCGTCCTGCGGGCAACGATGTTCTTCGGGTTGGCGTTCAACCGGATGCCCGACGTGTTCGTCAGCCAGGATTTCAGCGGGGGCGCAGCGGTCTGGTCGTCCCACTATTCCGAGGCCCTGAAAGGCCGGCGCTGGTTCGTGCTGGCGGTGCCACCCGGTTATGACGACCCGGCGAACAAGGATCGGAAGTACCCGCTGGGCATCATGCTGCCGGGCATCGGGATGCCCCTGAACGACATGTCCGCGACCATGGCGGTCTTCGACCTGCTGCAGTCCAACGGCCGGATCCCGCACTTCATCACGCTGCTGCCCGACGGCCAGTGCGCGCTGGTCCGGACCAGCGACGGCAAGCGCATGCCGGGCTGCGTGGAAGGCCCGAACGGCGGGATCGACTGCGTGGACGACGAATGCAAGGGCCCGCACGAAACCTGTACGGTCACCCACTTCGACAATGACGCGGGCATGCGGCAGGAGTGCAACAGCGGGCACTTCTTCGTGAACCACAAGACCAACATCTGGGGCGATCCCGGCAAGGCGTCCGAAATGAAGTACGAGGACAGCCTGTTCGAGGTCATCACCCACGTGAACCAGAACTACCGCGCGAAGGAATCCGGCACCTACGAGGTCCCCGCGGACTGGTAGGGGCCCAACCGGGGGTGACCATGAACGCGCGTCTTGCGGTTTTCGCCCTGGCGCTGGCGCTGGTTGCCTGCAAGGTCGACGCCCCGCTGTCGATCGACGATGCGTCCGGCGACTCCCCCGATGCGCTGCCGGATTCCACGGTCACCGGCGACGCTGCGCCGGACTGCACCGGTTCCCTCCTGCCGGCGGGGTGTCCCTGCGTCGGTTCCAGCGGTTGCGCCAGCGGGTGGTGCGTGTCCGAACCGCCCCTGGGGCTCCGGTGTACCACGACCTGCGCGTCCGTTTCCGACTGCGCGCCCGAGGACGCCTGCGTCATGATCGGGTTGGAGGAGGTGTACCTCTGCGTCTGGCGCGGCGTGGGGGCCTGCGTGCCGTGCGCCGCCGACCGCGACTGCGTCGGCGTCGCGAACCATTGTGCCGCGGTGGGATCGACCCTGCATTGCCTTCCGGAATGTGATCCCGGCACCTGCCCCGACGGGACCGAATGCCGGGCCGACACCGAGGGCCGCAAACTGTGCTTCCCGGTGACCGACACCTGTCCCTGCGTCCCCGAATCGTGCAACGGCGTCGACGACGACTGTGACGGCAAGACCGACGAGGAGGGGGCCGAGGGCTGCACCCTGTTCGGGTTCGACGACGACGACGACGGGTACGCCCGGGTGTTGACGGTCTGCCTGTGCGGGCCGATGGAAGGCACGACCCTGACGGCGAACGTCGCGGGGGACTGCAACGACTTCGATGACCATGTGTACCCGGGACGGGTCGAGGACTGCGCCACGACGGCCGACGACAATTGCGACGGCGCCGTGAACGAGGGGTGCCCGGCGACGTGACCGGGAATCGGGTCGCCGGTGCAGGGCCTCCTCGTCGGTCGCCTACGGATTCGACATCTGGTAACTGTTGGCGAAATCGTCCTGGATGATCGTCGCCAGCCCGTCCACCGCGGTGATGCGCAGCGTTTCCGTCAGCGTGCGCACGCGATACGTCCAGCCCGCCGGCAGCGTCAGGCGATCGGCCAGCGTCGCCAGGTCGGCTTCCGTCTGTGTCGGCACCTTCTGCTGGCTGTAGGACTGCATGTCATAGACGGCCCCGTCCGGCCCGACCAGTTCGAACACGGTGTCGCCCGCGTCAAAGCGAACGGTGCTGTTCCGCTGGACCGTGGTGCCCGTGTAGGGAGCCTTGCCCAGGGAGCCCAGGGTGGCGAACGGAACGTCGATGCTGCCCGCGTGGCGCATTTCCATGCCGCCCAGGCTGCGCGGCGTCGGATCGATCATCGAGGAGCCCTCGAACCCGTTCATCATCCAGTACCGGGGCCCGTTCAGGACCGCCATGGTCACGCCCGCGTCGGTGGCGACCTGCGTCGCGTCGATCGCCGCCCAGGCAGCGTCGGGGCAGTCGTTCAGCCCGAACGTGTTGTAGACGTCCACGTGGACCTGCTCGCCGTCCAGCGTGGCCAGCAGGATTTCGCAGTAGCGCATGCCCCGGATGTCCTGCTGGGTGGACGTGCCGTCGGCGGGCGTGTCGGCGGCCGCCGTCGCGTCGGACGCCGCAGTCGTGGAATCGCAACCGAAACCGGTCGCGGCGATCAGGGCAAGGCAGGCAGCAAACTGGCGCATGGGTTCGAACCTCCGTGGCAGACCATCGGGACGCACGCATCCGACCGGCACCAAGGCTACACGCGATGCGCTGGGATTTGAACCCGGAAGAACAGGTTCTGCCATACGCTGGAACCGCAGGATCCTGGAGGACCCCATGACCGACATCGATGACAGGGCCGTCGGAATCGCATGGTATCGGGAGGACGACTACCTGCTGCTGCGAACGATGTTCCAGGACGGGGACGTGCTGCCTGCACGTTTCGCGGACTGGCTTGCGAAGGCACGGACGCTGGAGCAAAGGATCCTGAACAATGGGCAGGCCGTCGAGCACGTGTACATCGACCCGGTCAGTTTCCCGCTCTGGTGCGAATCGCACGGCCTCGCCATGAACGCGATGGCTCGAACCCGCTTCGCCGACGACGCGGTTGCCCAGCGGCACAGCGTTCCTCCGAGCTAGTCGCCCCGACCCCCGGCAGGTTGACCGGGTCCCCAGCGGGGCCGATACTTGCCCGGCAAGGAGCGTCAACCCGATGAAATCGCTTGCGCCGCGAGGTGTCGTCATGGTGCGTTTGCCGTGGGCCCTGCTGTGCGTCCTGGGCTGCGTCGGCACGCCGTCGGAGGGGCGCGACGTTGCCGGGGACATCGGCAGCGAGGAAGACGGGCTCATCGCGGACCGGTCCGGATGCCTGGACCGGGGCGGCGCCGGCGCGACGTCGGGGTGCCTGGAACCACGGCAGACGCTGGAGTACTACATCGATCAGAGTTCACGGTACTTCGACACCCTGGACGTCGACGCGGATCCCAGAAGCATGCCCCGGTACTCCGCGCGGGTCGCCCGGTGGGAGTGGCCTCCGTGGCTGCTGCTGACCGGGTATGAACGCGAGCAGATGATTGCCCTGGGCGACCTGCTGAAGCAGTTCGACCCGTCCACCGTTCCGGTTCGCGATTGCCGGGCGTTCGCGGTCCAGCCCTTCGGCCGATGCTACGTCGTCATGGAGTACAAGGGGGGCTCCTGCCCGATCTACGAAGAGTTCACCTTCAACGACGCGGGCGAAATGACCTTCATCGAGGCCTGGTCGGACCTCCCGGGACTGCTGCCGACCGCCGATCCCGCGGACCGGTGGGCGGAAGGCGCCGACGTCCATCGTCTGTCCACGCGGGTGCCGGGCCTGGGCAATGCGACCGGGTTGATCGACCTGGAATCCGGGGCGATGGCGCACGCGGCCGCCCGGGACGCCGACATCGCCGACTTCGTGACGCGGGCACGCGACTTCTGGAATACCTGGTATGACGAGTACCAGAACGCGGGCCCCGACCTGTTCCAGCGCGGGTGCGGGTGGTAGGTCACGGGTACGCGGTCACGCACCGGCCCCACTGGCAGGTACCTTCATCCGGCACATCCGTCATGTCATAGGTGCAGGCAGCCCCGTCCGGCGCGAAGCCCCCGGCGGCAGTCCAGCAGGCGCAGACGACACGGGCGCCGCCCAGGCAGAACTCGCACATCGAACGCGCGCCGGTCCAGCAGGTGTCGTTCGCTTCGCACCGGAAACTGCCGTTCGCGCAGGGTTCGGCACAGGCGGGCAGCAGCTGGATCGAGGGGTCGATCCCCTGGGCTTGCGCGTTCAGCGCGACCTTCCGGATGCGGACGGTGGCATCCTTGATCCGGACCGTCTGGCAGGTGCCCGAACACGACGTGCCGACGGCATCGGCGACGAAATGCACATCCTGGTAGCAGCGCGTGATGCCGCACGTCTTGGGTACGGTGGCGGCGTCCACCTCGATGGTCCCGACCACGTGGATGTCGCCCGAGACAGGCCAGCAGATGCCGTCCACCGGCCCCACGTACGATCCCTGCCCCATGTCCACCCAGGGCTGGGCCTTGACCAGTTCCAGGAACTCCTGGGCCGTGGTTACGGTCACCGCGTCGCTGCAGGAGGTGGCCGCACAGGCGTTGAGGAATTCGGGCAGCGCGTCGAAGCCGTAATCGCGTTCCACGGTGGCTTCGGTGTCGTTGGGGGCGTCGGTGGCATCGATGCCGGGGACGTCATCGACGCTGGAACACCCGACCCACAGCGCGAGCCCGACCAGCACCGGCAGGCGGATGTTCATGGTGTTCCTCGTCGATGACCCGTGAAGCATGGCGATTTCCGGGGGGTGAACGCAAGCGGGAAGGCTGCGGGAAGGCGGGTTGCGTCGGGGATGGGTGGGGGCCTTCGTGTTGCAGGGTGCCGTCCGCCTTCGGGGTACAATCCGCGCCGGTCCGGTGGGGGTGGCAGATGGGTCCGGCACATCAAGGCAAGAAGGCGAAGGCGAGGGCGACCGCGGCGCTGGCGGGCGTCTGCCTGGCGGGGCTGTTCGCGGGCTGCGCGGGCCTGATCGTCGAAGCGCCCGTGAAGGCCGAAGGGCAGATCCAGGCGGACCTCCCGGGCCTGGAACGCACCGTTGACGACATGATGCGGCGCGACCTGCCGGTGGCCCTGTCCATCGCGATCGTCAACCGGGGCACGCTGGTCTGGTCCAGGACGTTCGGCGCGGCGGGCGACGGGCTGTTCCAGGCCGCATCGATCAGCAAGGTCGTTTCCGCATACGCGGCCCTCAAACTGGTCCAGGAAGGCAGGCTGTCCCTGGACGCGCCCCTGTCCGGAATCCTGCCGGTCCCGTACTTCCCGCAGGGCTCGCCGGGCGAACGCATCACGCTGCGGATGGTGTTGAACCACACGTCCGGCCTGCCGAACGATGCCCTGGGCCGGGACCGCACCCTCCGTCACGCGCCGGGGCAGGGATTCCTGTACTCCGGGGGCGGGTTCGCCTACCTCACCCGCGTGGTGCAGACGGTCGTGGGCCAGCCCTTCGACACGTTCATGGAACGGCAGATCCTGGCGCCCCTGGGCATGGGCCACAGCAGGTTTCGAATCGACGGATACGGGGTCCACGGCGTGTCCGCCGCATACAGCCTGGTGACGACGGCCGAGGACCTGGCGCGGTTCTTCCTGGAACTGATGGCGCCGCGCCACATCGATCCGGCGCTGGTCCAGGCGATGCTGTCGGATTCGGTGCGGATCAACGAAAAGTACGCATGGGGCCTGGGAGTCGGCATCCAGCACGGCGGCGGCGAGGATGCGATCTGGCAATGGGGCTACAACGGCAACTACCACCGGGCCCTGGCGATCTTCTACCCCAAGACCGGCACCGGGGTCGTCGTCATGACGCGGGGACTGAACGGTTCTGGATTCCTGGCGCGGGTCGCGCACGCGGCGATCGGCGGGCCGCAGTTCGGGCTGGATCAGGCAATTCCGCTGGAGTGACCCCGGGGCGGGTGCGGGTGTGGCAGTCGGCCGGCGTCATCCCGCCGCGTCCGGATCCTCCAGCCCGTATCCCTGCTCCAGCAACTCCCCCAGGCGCGATACGAAGCGGGCGGCCTGCGCCCCGTCGACAAGGTCGTGATCGACCAGCACCGACAGGGCCAGGAACTCCCGGGGCTCGATCCGATCGCCCACGATACCGGGCTTTCGGACGATGCTGCCCACCGCAAGATCGACCGTGTGCATGCCGACGGTCAGCGGCCAGCCGGGGAACCGTCCGAACATGCCCACCGCCGTGATCCCCACGGTGCCCAGGATGCGCTGCGCGGCGAATCCGTCGCGTGCCAGGAAGCGCCAGAACAGGCCGCGTATCCACTTCGGCACGTACGGATACAGCCGGGCTGCCCACGGGACACGCCCCAGCCAGTGACTGGACGCGCGATCTCCGACGACCATGTCCTCCGGGCCGTGGGTTTCCTGCTGGGCGTTTCGCACCTCCTGGTGGATCTGGCGCAGGTCCTTTCGATTCGCCTGGCGAACGACCAGCGGGATTCCCCGACGCTCGCCGTCGACCTCGCGCTCGACCAGCATCATCACGTCCACGTCGTCGAACTGCACGAACCGCCGGGCGCCCAGCCGATGGACGTTCAACGCCGGGTGCTCCACCAGGGCCTTGCCCAGGCAGAACGCCAGCCAACCCGTGGTCGAAAGCCTTTCGCCGGTGCGGGCCTGGTGCGCCCGCAGGCGCTGGCGAGCCACGGTGACATCGATTTCAACCAGGCCCTGCACGTGATGGCGCATCCGCCCGGCATGCATGATGTCCGCCGTGGTCGCACTGTTCCATGGCAGCCGACGGACCTGGTAGGGCAGGGGCTGTTTCATCCGGTTCACCTCGTCGCCCAGGCGATGCTAGCACCCGGGATGGGCGGGGGCACAGCCCGGACCGCGGCCGGTCGCAAGTGGAGCCAGGGCATCACCAGTTCCTGGCGGGTTTCGATGTCTCGCTTACGGTGCGAGTTCCGGGATCTGCCAGACAACGCAGGGGCGTTGACCGGTCTGAAGAGCGAACTCTCGACGGATCTTCTGCATCTCCACGACCAGACGGACCTTTTCTTCCGGGGGCAATGACGCTCGCTGCTGTCGATACGCTTTCGCCCTCATGGCCCGTGCTGGGTCGAAACTAGGCATCCAGAGTCCTCTTGAAGCGAGCAAACTTCTCGGAGAGCCCATGTTTGCTCAGGAGGGAGTGAAAGCGATCCCAGTCAACGCGTTCGCCGTAGTCTTCCATCATCGACGCCAGACGTTGCTTGTCCTTCGATCGACCCAACTGAATCATGATGGCCAGAAGATGCTCCAAGGGGAAGACGAGGACGTCAACGCCGAACAACGTCAACGACCCGGTTTCGCGCATGGCCCCCTACCCAGGGGGAACGGCCTTCAGGATCGGCAGGTGACCCTGGCCAACCAGCTGGGCTTCGAGCCCAAGCACGTGTATGGGGCCCTGCTGTCTGAACTGGAACATGGGGCGCAGCGCGACCCCGGATAGATGCTTGGTCAAGGCCGCTACGAACTGGGTGAAATGGGTTTCTCGGAAGGAGGAGCTATCGCCGGTGCGGGACTTGACAGCCCTTGTTCATAGATGCTGGTTGTACCGCGCCACCCGATTTGCGTGCACGTCACTACTCCGCGAGCAAGTCTTGAGAGGCGTGTTCCTTGCTTTCTGGGAAGAGAGCATGAAGTTCGTCCATCGACTCCAGGGTGACCGCACGCAAGTGCGGATTCCAGCGGCGACCGGTTGAGAGAGTTGGATGGCCTGATAGGAAGGCGCTGAACGAGCGAACTGAAGAACCGCCCGCAAGGGCGTACTCGGAGAAGATCTCGCCCAGAGAATGCTCGCCCGTCAGGCGTTCGAGGGTTTCGACTTCGTCGATGTTGAGAACAGCGATCGGAGCGACACGAACCACCTGGTTCATGCCGTTGGATATGGGTGGATATGGATTCCAGCGCACGTCGCTGGGCAAACCCAATTGCTCGCGGAAGAGCCCTGCCAGTTCGATGGCCTCGAAGTCAGAAAACTTCGAATCCGACACGATCATGATTGGGAAGACAACACCAAGGCCCCTGATCGCTTCCGGCCACTCGCCGCTAGGCAAGGATGTCAACTCATGTATCCATGCAGCAAGTTGGCCCGTTCCCTTTCTCGGGTCGCCAAAGCGCTGCGCCAACTGCGCCCGCAACTCGTTCTCGGATCCTGAAAGTGCAAGTTCATCTCGAATGAAGGCATGCTTGACTTCAAACAGCAGGGCGCCTTGAGGTTCGCCGATGATCGCATCAATCTCAGGATCACTTCCTCTTGCCGGGGGCAACCGCAAGTTCGTGGCGATACGGGTTCCCAGGCTGTCGGTGGGAGACGGCACGATGCGCCTGAGGATATCAATCACGTAGGCTTCGAAAGCTCGGCCGTAACTCCGGATTGCCTCCCCAACGCGGTCTCCGGGCAATAGAAAGAGCGGCGCTGTAAGGAGAAACTCGGCGAAGTAGTGCGCATCCGCAATTACGCATCTCCCGTCAGCGGAACGAAGAATTGGCCGGTCCCGCAAGGCAGAGAAGTTGAAGTCCGGAGGATTGACAAATGCGTGCGCGAGCGAAGAGGAATCGGGAAGTTTCCCTCCCCACGCCGCCAAGGCCAGGTCGTCAAGCGTGATCGAGAAGCGATCGAGATAGTGCCCGATCTTCGCGCCCACAGACGTATTCTTTCCAACTTGGTCATACTCAAACACGCCATTGTTATCTCTAAAGCCGTCGGGCTGACTTTGCGCAAATTCCAAGAAGTAGAGGTAGAAGAGCCGAGTAATAAGCAAGAAGTCGTGCAGCGAAAGGCCAACCTCAGCCTCGAAAAGGGATGGGAACAGTGGCATGGCCGCAGGCATGAAGCGCCGCCATAGTTCGGTGCTACGGCCGATTAGTTGATGCACTTCAAGTGCGTGTGCATTCTGCAGGGCGTGACGGCGACCCAACGAGAGTCGGAACGTGTCTGATGGTCTCGCGCTCGGTGGTTGGTCGCCAAGTCCCCGATTTGCGTGGCCGGACCAGATAGTTCCGGAAATGCAAAGAGCCAGGAGTAGCCGGTCGCGGCATGCAATGTCGTTGAATGAAAGCCCGTCATTGGCTGCGTCGGTGGCGGCAACAAGTGCCCAGCGAAGCAGTTCCAGAAGCAGACCGCGTTCAACGATTATGACGTCTGTGTCCCGGTGTTTCGTAAGGTACAACTTCAGGGCATCAACTTTGGCCGCGCTGGGCTCGATCATGCGCAACGCTCGCAGTTGCGCCTCTCGCTGATCGTAACGGGCTCCTCGGCTCACGATGCCTCCCAGCCGAGCAACGTGAAATGCGATGTCCGTACGACTCATTCCCCTAAGAAGTGCAGAGAAGGACGGCCAAGAATCCGACAGTTCAGGATCGATCTCGTTGACTGGGACCAGAATGGCTACTTTGCGCATGGCAAGTAGATACATCGAATCTCGGGTATCCGCAAGACGACGGTTCGTCGTTTCGCTTGAGGTCGATCGGATGGCACGGAGCAGGCGTATTCCGGCGAGGCGCTGAAAGCAGCGATCGGACCAGCCTCGGCCGGGGACTAGAGGCAACCGCGGCCCACTGACGGGGCCCCACGTGGGAGCGTTCCTGCGGCGGTACAACGGCTTGCGCGTCAGTGGCGTCCACTGCATGCGCTGGTTCGGCGGCGCTTCGCTACCCTTCGTGTTTACAGGAGTATCCGCCCACAGCGAAAACTGCGATTCTGGTGTAGTAGCCATTGGATGGATGCACTAAACTGCCGGAAGGTTCGCACCTATGGAGGGGATGACGTGCAAACGCTTGAGGAGATCCAGGCTCAGATCACTGCTCTCGGCAAAATCGATAGTTTCGGGACCAAGAAGGAGATCAAGTATCTCCCTGAGATTCTCAGTGACTCCGAACGAATCCTCGGCCTGACGTCTGGCTTCTTGGATGGAAATACTTGGCTCATCGTTTGCACCAATAAGCGTCTTGTCTTTGTTGATAAGGGACTGATCTATGGTCTTAAGCAACTGGAAATGCCCCTCGAGAAGATCAGTTCAATTGAACAGAAGATGGGGCTCATGATGGGTTCGATCACCGTCTCGGCGGGTTCGAGCAAGATGCAGATTGACAATGTTCTCAAGGAGTTTGTGAAGCCTTTTGTAGCAGTGGTGAACCAAGCGAGGGATGCACTGAAGGCGGCGCAGACGCCGGTTCTGCAGGCGAGTCAACCGATTGACGTGGTATCGCAACTCGAACGTCTCGCCGCCCTGAAGACGCAAGGCATCCTTACCGAGGAAGAGTTCCAGGGGCAGAAGCGGAAGATGCTTGGACTCTAGAACCTTCGACTCTCCACCGCTGGATTTTCCATTCGGTCCGACACCATGCCAGTGCTTGGGTGGAAGTCTCGCCCTGTGAAGGGGGCGTGTCGACAGGATTGCGAGTTGCTTCTTCCACCGCCGGACCGAGTGCGTCTTCCTCGCCCGCCGAACGGCTTGCGCGTGAGTGGCAAACCCCGGTGACCGGCCCGAAGGGACGGGCATCCGGCGCGGTCCCTGCGGACCCGCCCGCCAAAGACGTTCGCGTACCTGGACGTGACGCAGGCGGGGCCACAGCAGGGACCGTGACGGAAGGGGTTTGTCCAATCCACGCTGGTTGGGCCGCGCCTTCCCGGAGTTCTCGGAGCTACCATGACATCCCACCCCGTTGACGCCATCTATGGTTCGGATTACCGTTTGCCGTGCATTCGGTCGAGCCGATAAGGGGTTGCGCTTGGCGTCACCTTTGGGCGGTCAACCAAGACACCAGTCTTTCGTGGAGACATCAGTCATGAAAATCGTCGACACCTCACGTCTCGAAGAATTGAAAATGGAGAGGGAGAAGAACATCGCGGAAATCGTACATCATCGAAAGGCCGAGTTCGCCACTCTCCAGCGAAATGGTCGCTCACCAGAATTACTTGCACTTGTCATGAAAGCGCAGGCTCTTCAGGCCGCCTTCGACGAGGAACTGAAACGTGTTCAAGCCGAATCCGGCGTCTCAGACAGCCTCTTGGATGCCCTGGAAAAGGCGGAACTCGGGCCTCAGGAGAACCGACTGCGTCGAAGCGAGGTAATGGAGAAGGAAGTCACCGCAGACCTCGATGCCGAACTTCCGAATGCGTTGAGCAACATCCTCAGCCTTGTGGATCCAGCTTGGCTGCGAGACCAAGCCTCCCGGCCCTATCGACTAACGCAACTGCCAAAGGGACCCTACTCAATTGTTGCAGGACACCGCATGTCTCCGGTGCTGATGGACAAGCCGCAGAGGCTGGCTCACATGATCCTCCTTGCGCAAGACCATCTTGCACAACGACCAGATTTCGATTTCATGGAGGGAGCGCTTCTGGTACCCGAACTCGCCATGCTCGGCCGTTCCCTGACGGAGATTCAAAGCCTAGGAGCGGAGGCAACGAAGAAGCTGCGAAGCCTTTCCGGCTTGGACGATGACATGGTTGCATCGACGATCTACGAATTGCTGGTCGGCGCAGCGGCGGTTAGGAAAGGGCGCGAACTCCAAATGCTTGAGCCTGAGAGCACGAAGACGCCCGACTTCAGGGTCATGAACAGCCCTGTTCCAACGGTGATTGAGTGCAAGCGGCGACTTGGATTGAGCGATTATGAGGTTGCTGAGGGGCAGGCAGCAATGGGTCTCTTCGCGCAGGGCTTCCATTCACTACTACGGAATGGGGTTCCCTTTGCGGCGGAAGTCGCGTTTTCCGTTGAGGTGACCTCGATTGACCCTAAAACCTTCCAATCGGTAGTCGAGCGCATTGCCCCCATCGCGAGCAAGGAGGTTGCTATCGCGACCGAGTCCTGGGGTGAATTGCGACTTTCGCCGGCACCTTCACGTATCGCCATTGGGCGCACACGAATGAACTCGCCAATATACCTTGAACAAGGCTTTGGATGGTCAAGCCAGCCGCTCCAATGGGATGGCATCATCGTGGAAGCTGAGTACCCAGCGCAGGTAGTGGTGGACGCAGTCTCTTTGCCGCAATCCATGAAGTGGCGCTCTCGGAGCGCGCTCGCTCAAACGAAGAAGTCAAGACACATTACGTCTCTTTGGGGCAAGGCGGTTAAGCAGATTCCGATCGGAGAGGTGGGTGTCATCTACATTGCGTACCCCGAAGGAAACGCTGACGACCTAGCCGATAAGCGCACGACTGACATTCTCGAGTCATCCAAGACTCTTTTTCATGGGATGGAGATTCAGGTTGGGCTTCTTTGCGTGAATAGAATCTATCCATGCTCCCGCGACCACGGAAGGCCAGACCTCATCGACAGCACTCTGGTGTTCGACACTGACGGAGATTACCGTAACTCGTATCCTACGGTCATCATGACCCCGCGAGCATGAGATGCGATTTCTGGCACTGATTCGCGAGGACGAGATACCGCAAACGACGTGACGGAGTTCTTCGCGTTTTACTCGGTCACCTTGCCCAAGGCCTCTGCAGTGAGCCGCGAAGTCAGGCCCGGCGCCGGCCCAACCACCTCTCCACGTTTTAAGTAGATTCCCCGAATTGCTCCCCCCTACAGGGCGGAAAGGGGCAGGTTCCATCCCGTCCATTCTCTAGGGTGGTCCGTGCAAGATGCGCGGCGAATCGACCGTCGAGGGTCCGCTGGGCTCAGTTCCGCCCACACCAGCGTGCCTTGCGGAATACGGTGGCGCAGGGAATTGCGGTCCGCGCAGGGCAACGGTGCGTCGAGGGTCGGCTCCGCAGAATCCCGGGTGAAATGTTCGGAAGGTGAGGAGGGGCCCTTCCTCGCCCCGGGTCATTCCACCCGAGGCGAGGAAGGCGAGGCGTGCGGCGTCACGCACCATCCGCGTGAACCGCGGTAGGACCCGCGGTTTCAGCCCCCTTCACCCCAGGCGGTGCGGCAGGCACCGGCGGTTCCACGTCCGCCTTCTCGGCGCCGTTGCCCTGGACCACCGTCCGCAGGTCCGGGAACAAGGCGGCGGCGGCCTTGGCGTCCTTCAGGCGGGCGAGGACCGTGGCCTGGACCACGGCGTAGGCCGCCAGGAAGGCGTTGCGGGCGAGGGTCGCGTTGTGGGTGCCCGCCTGGGACCTGGCCCGGGACGCCTGGTAGGCGGCCTCGGCCGTGGTGAAGGCGTTCAGGGCCTCCGCCAGGGCCTTCGCCGCCGACTCCAGGCCGGGCTTGTCCGTCACGGCCTGGACCAGCGCCGCCAGTCGGCGTACCCGATTGGCGCGGGGGCTCGTGGTGACGGCCGACAACCCGTCCGGGAACACCGCCCGGTACGCGCCGCTCCGGATGTCGAACCCGGCCGCCTTGCGGACCTCGAACTCGACCGTGCGCACGGTGCTGTCCACCGCGCCCTGAGCCTGGTTCCGTTGCTCCCGGAAGAAACGCACCTCCTCCCGCGCCGTCCTGGCGCCCGCGATGGCCGTCCCCAGTTTCTGGACCTCGCCGCGCACCTCGGTGGCCAGGTCGGCCATGCGCGCGTCGGTATCCAGGCACCGCGCGGTCACGTTCCCCAGTACCTCCAGTTTCGCCGTCGACCAGGAACTCTTCGTGTCGTGTCGCATGATCAGCCCTCCAAATCACCGCCCGCCGCACCATGCGTCGGGGGGTACGGGCCAATAGACGGACGTCGCGCGAAAAGGATCGACGGGGGCGAAAAAATATTTTCGATCGGTCACGAAACGGCGCAACAGCCCGTATTCATGATGGGCGCAACCAACGTCGGCGGGCCGGAAGACTGCGATCGGCGTCGATCCGGGGCGTCCTGCAGGCACGGAAGGTCGTCAGGACTCCGATGAAGGCCTTCGCCACGTGATGAAGGACCGAAAGAATGTCCGTGAAGGTCCACATCGCGCGCGGAAGGACCGAATCGGTTCCCGCACGGAGCGTTTGCACGTGCAGAAGGACCGACAGGACGTCAGCAACGTGCAATCGGTCGTCCCAAGGGACCTTCAGGACGTCGCGACGGTACCGCGGGACCCGCCGAAGGACGGCCGGGACCTCTTTGGAGCGTCCCAACACCGGAGGTGACGCTGCCGGGCCGCCTCGACGAACCCGCAGGACGCTCCGACGCGTCGCCAAGCCGCCTTTGCGAAACCTTGGGAGTACGATCGCCGCCGGGCCTATCCGCCCCCCCCGCAGTAGTCGACGCAGAGTCCGCTGGTGCAGCCGCCGCTGCGGCATTCGCCCGCCGAGGAGCAGAATTCCCCCGTGCTGCGCTGTTCGACGCACGTCCCGCTGCCTGCGCTGCAGAAGAGTCCGTCACCGCAGGGGGTTGCCCCATCGCACGCCGCATCCTTCGCCACGGGGGAGCGGCAGGCTCCCCGCGACACGCATCGCAGGCTGTCTTCGCAATCCTGTCCGGTCAGGCACGCGGTACCCAGGCCGCCCTTGGGCTGGCACTGCCCTTCGGCCGAGCACAGCAGGTCATCCTGGCACTCGTCGTACCCGTACCGGCATTCCTGGCCTGTCGCCTTGCGGGGAACGCAGTGGTTGTCGCTGCAGTACAGCGACAGCCTGCAGGAGCCGGAACCCGAACACGTCCCGCCTTCCTCGATGCCCGCCTGGCAGGTGGAATTCGAGCAGACCAGGCCCTCGGCACACTCCCGGACGTCCACACAGCCCATATCGCCACAGATGCTATGGGTTCTGCAGGACCCCCCGGCCGGGACCGCGCCCTCGCAGTGGTATTGATCGCCGCAGTGGTACCCCGCGACGCAGTTGACGTCACTTCCGCAGGACGCTCCGGCGCCCGCGGTACCCGTGGCGACGCAGAATCGCGTCAGGATGGGCCCGCCCACGCAGCGAAGGGGCGCCAGGCACTGCCCGGTATCGGAGGACGAACTGGACGTCGGCAACGGGCACATCGCACCTTCGCCTCCCTTCGATCGGCACCGGCCCGGGGAGGTTCCGGGGGTGATGTCGCAGAATGCCTCGCCCGCACATTCGTCATCGTTGGCACACTCGGCACCCAGCGGCACGACCCCGATGAACACCCGCCCGCAGGGATCGTCCGTCGACGTTCCCGACTGGCACGATGCGTACGCGATGGAACGCAGGCAGGCCTCCCGGGCAGCGCCGTCGAACTGCATCCGGCCGGCGGTCACGGAGGCTAGCGACATGTCGGACGTGAACTCGCAGGAGGCCTGGACCAGGTACGTGCACTGCTCCAGGGGGGCCTGCGAGGAAATCCCGAACGAGGACAACTGCAGTGAAAGCCCCAGGGTCGAACCGCAGCAGGACAGCCGGTGCTGACACACCGCGGCGGCATACTGGGGGCACCAGTCGGAGTCCGCCGTCGGCAGGCCGCTGCCATCGTCGCATCCCCAGGCACAGAGCAGCATGGGCACCAGCATCCCGAACGTCCGTCGGCTCATTCCCCACCCTGCGGCTTGGATTGCGACGGCGAGCCTACCAAGGCACGGGGGGGGACGTCAACGACGCGAAGGCCGCGCCGAACCGGGCGATGACGGGCAGGGGAAGGAAATGGTGTCTGTCCCCATTTCCGCTACGCGGGGTGCTTTTCGATCCACCGGTTGTACATCACCATGCTGACCGCCGACGCCAGCCCGACGCCCATCAGGATCAGCCAGCCGGTGGCGGCGTTGGCGGGGACCAGTTCCAGCAGGCCGTTGTCCAGCTTGACGGCGTCCTTGGCCATGATCTCGTTGAAGATGAACGCCCCCACGGGGCCGCCCACGATGGCGCCGATGGCGATGGGCAGGTTCGCGTAGCCCAGGAACAGGCCCTCCTGGCCCTTGGGCGCCAGGGCCCCGATGTACTCGTAGGTCCGCGCGGACGTGAACAATTCGCCGAACGCGATCATCGCGACGGTCAGGATGATCACCATGGACCCGACGGGCAGCAGGTCCCACAGGGTGGCCCGCACGCCGCCGGCCAGGAAGATCGGCACGACGTTGACGACCATCGACAGGGAAATGATGACGATGCCCACGATCATGCTGCGGACGGGCTTCATGGTCCCGAAGGCCCGGGTGATCAGCAACTGGAAGAACACGATGACGAAGGGGTTCGCCATGGTGTACAGGTCCACGGCCGGGTTCGTTTCGACCACGCGCTTCAGGTACAGCGGCAGGACGTTGTACACCTGCGAGTACAGGAAGTTGAAGCCCGACGACACCAGCAGGAACATCGCAAACCGGCCGTTTTTCAGGACCAGCACCATGTCCAGCAGGATGCGCCCCGGCGAACGGCGCGGCCCGGCAACCGGCTTCGCACCCTCCCCGCGATCCGGGTCGGCGTACACGACCAGCACGATCAGCAGCGCGACCACGGCGCAGGACAGCGCCACCGCGAAGATCGCCGACAGGCCGAAGTTGGTCCGCGCCACGTACCCGACGCCGCGGCCGAACAGCGAACCGATGTTGATGATCATGTAGAAGATCGCGAACGCCAGCGTGGCCCGCCGGCCCGCGGTCTTCTGCACGGTCCCGCTGATGCACGGCTTCACGAAGGACCCGCCGATGCCGATCAGCACGATGCCCGCCAGCACCATGCCGAACACGGGGCCCGGTGCCGTGACCTGGGGCAGCACGGTGGTGCCCAGTTCGGCGCCTCCCAGCCACACCGGCGCGCCCATGAACGCGTACCCGATGCCCAGCAGCACGAAGGCCAGCACCAGCGCGCGTTTGAAGCCCACCTGGTCCGCGATGGTGCCCGACAGGATCGGCAGGAAGTAGATCAACCCCCACAGCAGCGAGTTCAGGATGGACGGCCAGTAGTCGCCCATGCCCAACTGGCCCAGGTAGATCACGACGAACGACGCCATGGAGTAGTAGGCGCCGCGCTCGAACAGTTCGGTGACGTTCGCGGTCCAGAAGGTTCGCGGGAAGGCCTCGGGGCGCGGGGGGGTGCCCGCGCCGGCGGCAGGGGGGAATGCGGTCGACATGGGGCTAGTCCTCCGTGATCTCGCCGGGGATGGTCGTCACGTCGAAGGCGCCGGGGCGCTCCTCGACGATGCGGCGGTACCAGTCCTTGGGGTAGGGCGGGTGCTGCACCTCGCCCAGGGCGTCCCGGACGTTGCCGTCCAGGTACTTCATCAGCAACTCCGGGAACAGGGCGCGCCAGCGGGTCATGGTCCGGTCCGCCTGGGCGGCGGAAAACGCGGTCAGGTAGTCCCGGGCCAGGCCGGGGGACTTCTGGTACTGCTGCAGGGCGGCGGCGTCGGCCTCGCGCACGCCGGTGATGAAGGAGCCCTCCAGGACGGCCTGGGCATCCCGCACGTCCCGCGACATGTCCGACCAGCGCGTGTACACCAGGTTCGACACGGCGTTGAACACCCAGAAGGCCGCGTCCCAACTGAACTGCTTGAAGGTGCCGGTCCCGGGGGCGTAGGCGCGGGGGGCCTCGCGGATGCCGACGTACATGGGCACGTACACGGTCAGCCAGGTGTCGTCCACGCCGAACCACAGCACGCCGCCGATGGGGCCGGGCAGCCAGCTGCGGGACTGGGTCACGAACGAAAAGCCCGTCTGCTGGGTCGATGCGGCGCGCTCGTTGAAGTGCTTCTTGCCCTCGTAGGTCCAGGTCAGGGGGCGCCACCGGTAGGGCAGGCCGAAGGGGCCCGCGCCCACGCCCGTGGACAGGTCGAATTCCGTGCCCTCGAAGTGGTCCCGCATCAGTTCCATCACGTCGCTGACGGACAGTTTCCGTTCCGGTTTGACCCACATCGGCAGCGGTTTCGCGCCGACGACGCCCTTCACCCAGTCGGTCGTCAGGTTCAGGCCGGGCGCCACGCGCATGAAGAACCGCCACACGCGGGAATCGCAGAAGCGCATGCCGCCGAATCCGCGCGGGTAGTAGGCGTCGGCGAAGCTGAATTCGGCGTCCGTCCCCTTGAACCAGCCCTTTTCCCGGGCGTAGGTGATGACGTCCTTCGAGTAGATCGCGTTCTTGGGATCCTTCAGCGGGAACTGCCGGATGCGCGACATGTTCGCGTGGGCGCTGACGTAACCGTCGGGAACGCGCACCGCCACCCACAGCGCGCCCTTGCCGCCGGGGCCGCGGCCCACCATTTCCAGGATCCACGCCTCGTCCGGGTCGGCGATGCTGAAGGACTCGCCCTCGCTGTAGTAGCCGTGGGTTTCGACCAGGGACGTCATCACGGAAATCGCTTCGCGGGCCGTTTTCGCCCGCTGCAGCGCCAGGCGCATCAGGCTGCCGTAGTCCACGATGCCCTTGGGGTCCACCAGTTCCTTCCGGCCGCCGAAGGTGGTTTCGCCCACCGCCAGTTGGTGCTCGTTCATCAGGCCCGTGACGCCGTACGTGACGGGCGCCTGGGGGATGCGGCCCAGGTACTTGCCGGTGTCCCAGTCGTGGATCGGGATCGTCAGGCCCGGGGCGTGCACGCCGCCGGGGAGGACCTCCAGGTCGCCGTACAGCGTGTGGCTGTCGGCCGCGTACGTGATGAAGGTGGATCCGTCGGCGCTGGCGCCCTTGGTCACCAGGTAGGACGTGCAGGCCCGCGCGGGCTGCGGGGCGCAAATCGCCAGCGCGCACAGGACCGGCGCGGCCCACAAGGCCGGGAAGGGCAGGGGAGGGGTGCGGTGGGTCATCGTCATCGTGGGCTCCCTTGGATTCCAGCGGACGCGCCGCGACGCGGGCGGCGCGGCACGGCGACGGTACCATTGATGGCGCGTCGAATCGAGGGGGTGGCCCCTGTGAACTTGACCGGTCCCCCGATGTGACCGACGCTAGGGTTCGCAGCCTGAACGGTGATGCCTCCGGTGGCCTCCGCACCCGCTTTCCTCGCCTCTTCCCCCCCGCAGGTCCGCGCGTCCCGGTGGCCGTCGGGCCTCGATTGGGTCGGACTGCTCGCCGTCGCGCTGCTGGGCCTGTTCCAGGTGGCGATGCCGTTTTCCGGCGACCAGGCGCTGTTCACGGTGGGCGGCCGCCAACTGCTGGACGGTTCGGTGTTCTACCGCGACTTCTGGGACGTCAAGCAGCCGGGCATCTACCTGTTCTACATGGCCGGCGGGGTGCTGCTCGGGTTCACGGAGGTGGGCATCCACCTGTTCGAGGTGCTGTGGAACCTGGTGTTCGCGGCCGGGCTGCAGCGCTTCCTGCGGCCCCGCCTGCGATCGGCCCGGGTGGCGGCGCTGGCGCCCCTGCTGGTCCAGGGGGTGTACTACGCGGCCGAGGATCTGCTGGGCATGACCCAACTGGAGGCGCTGGTCGGGCTGCCGCTGTTCGTGGTGCTGTGGGCGTGCGTTTCCACGTCCAGCGGGCGCACCGCGCGGCTGTTCCTGGCCGGCATCGCGACCGGCGTGGTCGTCGCGTTCAAGCTGGTGTACCTGCCGCTGGGCCTGGTGTTCTGGCTGTTCCCCGCCTGGGATGCCGTCCGGGGGCCGCGGCCGGTGCGGTCCTTCCTGGCCGTCGCCGCGCCGCTGCTGCTGGGCCTGGCGATCCCCGTCGGCGCGATGCTGGGGTACGTGGCGCTCCACGACATCGGCGCCCAGACCTGGTGGACGACGGTGGTGTACCCGGCCACGACCACGGCCATCGAGGGGCGCCCCTGGTCGCGGCTGCTGCTGCTGCCGCCCCAGATCCTGGACCTGCTGGGCGTCAGCGTGGTGCCGGCCGTCGTGGGACTGGTGCTGCGGGGGCGGAAGGGGATCGACCGGTTCACCGTCGCGTGCCTGGCCTGGCTGGGCGTGGCGCTGCCGCTGTTCGCCATCCAGCACTGGTGGTCCTACCACGTGCCGCTGTTCCTGCCGCCGCTGGCGCTGCTGGCGGCCCGGGGGATCGACGAGGCCCTGGCACGCGGGATGGAACGGCGCTCGGTCCCGGCCTGGATCGCGGCGGCGGCCCTGGCCCTGGCGCTGGTGTTCCCGCTGAAGGTCCTGGCGTTCAAGGGATACAACGCCGCGACCTTCGGGTTCGGGGTGACGCCGGAGGACCGCCAGGCGCTGCAGGACCGCATGCAGACCTACTACGTGTCAGCGCGCCAATGGGCGCGGATGCTGTCCCTTCCCGATGCCACCCCCGGCCCGGTCTACGTCATCGGCAGCCCGATCGCGCTGTACCTGTCGGGCCGCGACCAGGCGATCCCGCAGAACGGCTGGGCCGTGGACCAGTTCGACGGGCCGATGTGGCAGCGCATGGCCCGGCAGTTGGCTGCGGCGCCACCGCCCTACCTGGCGATCCGCCACGTGTCGGGCGAGTTCCTGAAGGAGCGCTCCCGCGAAATGACCGACCTGCTGGCCCGCCTGTACTGCCGTGACGGTGGTTCCACCGAAGACGCGTGGTACCGCCTGCGGGGGCCGAAGGGGTGCCAGGGGGACGTGCGGTAGCGGGCCTGCCGGGAGTTCACGGCCGTGCGGTGTTGCCGGGCGTCGGCGCCGGCGCCGGCAGCGTCAGCGGATGCCGGAAAAGGAAGGTCGTGCCGGCTGCAGGCGACGTGGTGAACGTGGCCCGCCCGCCCAGGAAGCGCTCCCCCAGCAGTCGCATTCCGTACGTCCCCAGGCCGCGGCCCTTTTCGCCCTTCGTCGAAAAGGAGCGCTGGAAGACGTGTCTTGCCACGTCCGGCGGAATGAAGGCGTCGTTCCAGGCCCGCCAGGCCACACCGTCCGGCGGATCGGCCTGGACCCACATCCGTGCCTCGCCGCCGACCGGAGTGCTTTCCAGGGCGTTCTTCCCCATGTTGATGAGGACGCGTCGCAGCAGGACGACGTCCGTGCACAGCCGCACGTCCGGCGACGGGGGGGCCACGCGCAGCGTTCGGCCATACGCCACGCGGTGGCTTCGCAGCACGACGGCCACGTCCTCCAGCAGTTCCGCCGCGGAACTTTCGACCGCGACGGGCCGGTAGCCGTTCGTTTCGGTCAGGGACAGGATCCGCTGGGACTCGACCTCTTCCAGCAACTGCCGGACGGACGTGTCGATCAGGGGCAGCAGGGGGGCGACCTGGGCCGGGCCGGCCTCGCGCAGCAGGTCGGCGCAGCCCACCAGCCCGGTCAGGGTGTTGCGCAGATCGTGAAAGAACACGCATTCCAGGGCCTGGCGGCGCTTTTCATCGCGGATGTCCTGCAGCACCATCACCAGTAGTTCGCGGCCGTCAACGGTCATCGGGATGGCGCGGGCGCGCAGTTCGATCGCGGCGTCCTTGCCCTGGCGCAGGCTGATCAGGCACTCGCGTTCCTGGATTTCCCCGGTCTGCCCGGCCATGATCATCGCGATGGCGGCGCCGCAACTGCCGCATGCCCTGGAGGTTCCGCAGCCACCAACCTCGTCCCCGGCATGGACGCAATCCAGGGCCTCGCCCAGCCGCAGTCCCAGCAGCGCCCCCGGGTTGCCGACCCCGAGGTAGTCCAGCAGGATGTGGTTGAGCGCCACGATCTGCCGCTGGGGGTTCAGCACGGCGACCACGCACCCGACGGCGCGAAGGATGGCATCGACCACCGGGCTGCCGCAGGCGGCAGTGATGGACGCGTCGAGGTCCGCCGGCGAGGTCCTTTCCGCCGGGGCGAACCACGTTCCGTGGGGAGGTCGCAAAGGCGCCCCCGTGGGGTCGGCATTCATGATGCCCTTCTGTTGTCTGCGACTGTCCACAGGGTATCAGTCAAAGCGAACGCGTCAAGATGCCTTCTGGAGGTTGTGGGGGAAGGGGCGGATCACCCCATCGTTTCCTGACGCACCCCTCCGGTCCCACCTCGGGGTCCTACCGGCTGCGACACCGCGGCACCCGGTGATCGACCTGCTGCCCCTTCGGGAGGTGCGTCATGCCGTGCTGGCGCAGGAACGCCTTCTTCGCCGACTGCGACCGGTGGATGCGGCCGTTGCTGTCCCACAGCCGCGCACCAACAAACGGCCGAGGGTCCGGGACGAGGGGGGGCGGGGTCCTTTGGAGGACCCGCGGGACTAGGGCGGGGTGACGGCGACCTGTTCGCGCGCAGCGCGACGCGGCCCACTGTTTGAGGCCCCTTTAGGGGGCCGAGTTTGGGCCGCGACGGCCGCCGGCCCCCAGTCGGGTGCGGGGGCACCGGCGCGGCCCCGCCACCCCCTCGGCCCGGACCCCTTCACCAGATAC
>CAINDP010000134.1 GCA_903847405.1 uncultured Myxococcales bacterium
CGGACACGGCGTCGGCAAACGTCAGCGCGACGGCCTTCCCGGCCAGGGACGGGGTTGCGGGGGCATCGACGCCGACCAGGCGATCGGCGGGATCGGGTCCAAGGTCGTCGCCGCGCAGGACCAGGGCGGACGCCGGCGATGCGGCAAAGGGCACCGGCCCGGCCGCCCCGTCGTCACCGACAACGCCAGGGAGCCAGAAGGCCCCGTCGATCCGGGCCAGGGCAAGGCTGGCCGATTGCACGTCCAGGAGTCCCGCCAGGCCGCCGGCCGGAGCCGGGGCGCCCGCCGCGAATCCGGGGGCGACGGGGATCGCGCCGGCCAGGACCGCGACGGGACTGGCGGCGCGCAGGGACGCCAGGGCCGCGGCCACCAGCAGCGGATCCCGACCGTCGGAGCCGTCCGCCACGGGGAACGGAGCCAGGGCGGCGGTCAGGCGCACGGCCTCGGCGGTCAGGGCGTCTCCCAGGTCGGCCATCCCCTGCACCAGGCGGGCCTCGCGGGCCGTCAGTCCCAGGGGCGCGGCAACCTCGACAGACGCGGCTGCGGTTGCGGCAGCCGCATCGGCGGCGTCCAGCACGGCCCGGGCTTCCGCCGCCAGTTCCGCCGCCGTGGTTGAAAGAACCGCAGCCGCCGTGTTGGCCGCCTTGATGACATTCAGGAAGGGGCTCATGCCCAGGCTTCCCAGGTCCCGGTACAGGACCGAATTGGTCGCGACGACGGCCTGGACCGCGGCGCTGTTCGCCCGCGTCCACAGTCGCCCCAGGGTGTTCCACCGGGCCGCGCCGGGCACGAGGTCGCCCCGGACCACCGCCAGCGCCCCCAGGGCCGGAACGTCGCCGCCGTCGGCCCCGTCCGCGCCCCCGGGGAGGTCGGAGGATGCCCCCCCTGCCCCGTCGCAGGCCAGGAACGCCGCCAGCAGCACGGGCGCCAGGGACCGGACCCCGTGGGGCATCGAGTTCATCGCCAATCTCCCTGCGGCTGGGGGGAAGTCTATGGGGATCCGGGGACCGGACGCAACGGTTTCGCGGTCCCACCGTTCCCATCAAGCGCCGGCCCTGCCCCGGCGCCGCCCCGGCTTGCTCCCCGGTCGGGACGGCCCTATCCTCGCCCCGGGAGCGCACCGAGGAACCGGGTTGACGACCAGCGACTACAACGCATTCCGGGTTTCCGGCGCCGGCGGCGGGACGGGAATCGTGTCCACGGCCCGGGGAAGGGGCGCCATCGCGTCCGCTTCCGCCCAGGCGTCCGCCCTGGCCATCCGGATCCTGGAGGACGGCGGGAACGCGTTCGACGCCGCGTTCGCGACCGCCTTCGCCCTGGCGGTCTGCCATCCCCAGGCCGGCAACCTGGGCGGCGGCGGCTACCTCCTGTTCAAGGCCCGCGGGGCGTCCCCCCAGGTCATCAACTACCGCGAGCAGGCCCCGGCGGGCGCGCGACGCCAGGACTTCCTGCTGCCCGACGGGTCGCCGGACCCGGACCGGACGGCCTTCGGGCCCACCTCGGTGTGCGTGCCCGGGACCGTCAAGGCGTTCTTCGCCCTGCAGGAACGGCACGGGCGCCTGCGGGCCGCGGACCTGCTGACCACCGTGGCGCGGCTGGCAGACGAAGGCGCCGTCCTGACGCAGTACGAGGCGGACTGCCTGAACCGCCTGGCCCCGCGCCTGGCCGTGTCCCCGGAGTCCCGGCGCATCTATGTCCGACCCGAGCCCTTCGCTGCGGGGGACGTGCTGCCCAACCCCCGCCTGGCCCGGACGCTGGAAACCCTGGCCCGGGAGGGCGAGGCCGCGTTCTACCGGGGGCGGATCGCCGAGGCTATCGTCGCGGATCTGGCCGCGAACGGCGGGTTCATCACAGCGGAGGACCTGGCCGGCTACGAACTGCGGGAGGTCGAGCCCATCGCCCTGGATCTGGACGGGCGGCGCGTCTGGACCGTGCCCCCCGAAGGCGGCGGCGCGATGCTGCTGGAGATCCTGGCCATCCTGGACCGGCCGGCGACCCGCGACAACCCCCGGGGCACCTCGGCCTGGCACCACCATCTGGCCCAGGCCTGCAAGATGGCCTTCGTCGATCGCATGGACTACCTGGGCGACATCCCGCTGGGCGACAACGCGACCTACCGGGACCTGCTGACCCGCGACCGCACCGGCCGGCTGTTCGGGTTCATCGACCCGGACCGCGACACCCCGACCGACGTGCTGGCGGAACGCATGCGGGGAATGGGCGCGGGTCCCGCCCGCGACCTGGGAACGGACACCACCCACTTCGCGATCATCGATGCCGAAGGCAACGCGGTGTCGAACTCGTACACGATGAACCTGCGCTACGGCTCGAAATGGAGCGTCGAAGGCGCGGGGTTCCTGCTGAACGGCAGCATGGATTCGTTTTCGTTCGTTCCGGGCCAGGTGAACTACTTCGGCGTCCGGGGCAGCGAACCGAACCTCTTCGCCCCGGGGAAGCGCCCCGCCAGCAACATGGCCCCGGTCCTGGTGACCCGGGGCGACGACGTCCAGATGGTGCTGGGAACCCCCGGCGGACCCACGATCCCGACGACCCTGGCGGACGTGCTGCTGGCGACGCTGATCCACGGCACCCCGCCGGCGGACGCCATCACCGCGGGGCGCCTGCACCACCAGGGCTGGCCGGACGTGCTGAGCCACGAGCCCGGGTTCGACCGCCCCGATCTGCTGGCCGCGCTGGCCGCGATGGGCTACCCGGTGAAGGACAAGCACGAGACCATCGCCGATGTGCATGGGGTGTTCCGCGACGGCGACACGCTGCTGGCCGTCAGCGACCATCGGCGCGAGGGGCATGCCCTGGCGATGCCGTGACGTGAGGGGTCCGGGCGGTCCGGACGGCGAAGCCTAGTCGACCTCGTACGTCACGTGGACGATCGTCAGGATGTCCTTTTCCAGCGACGTCGTGTCGTTCTTGCCTTCCCACGACGTGTCGGTGGAATTGACGGGGTTGATGTTGATCACGCCCATGTCGGCCGCACGCAGCTTGCCGACCTTGCCGCCGCCGGCCTTGTCCAGCATGTTTTCGGCGCGGGCGCGGGCATCCCGGGCGGCCTCGGCCAGCATCTCGATCTTCAGTTCCCCGATTTTTGTGTAGAAGTAGGACGGCGACTGGGACGAAATCGGCACGCCCTTTTCCAGCAACTGCGTGATTTCGCGCGACACCCGCTCGACCCGCGCCACGTCGTTGGACCGCACCGAAACGCCCTGGCTGGTCTTGTACCCCCGGAAGGTGCGCCGCTGGATGCGCTCCTCGCCGCTGCCCTGGTACTCGGTGTCGAACACCTCCTCGACCTCGGCCGACGCGACGCTGATTTCCTCGGGCCGGATGCCCTGGGACGCCAGGTAGTCCCGGGCCGTCTTCATGTGCCCGGCCAGGGCGTGGTAGGCGGCCGTGCGATCCGTGTCCAGCGTCGCGATGCCGGCGCTCCAGCCGATCTGGTCCGATACGATGCTCTTCTTGGCGGACCCGGTGACCTGGATCGTGCGATCCGCCGGCCGCATCTTGACGCGCTCCCAGGCGCTGGCCGCAAGCCAGGTCGAAACGATCAGGCCGATGGCCAGGAACAGCAGGCCGCCCGTGATGCTGTCGTGCCCCTGGCGCTCGGGTTTCGCGGTATCGGCCATGGGATTGCCCTCCAAGGATGTGGACCCTGATTCTAGCCTACCGGACGACCTGCAGCGTTTCGACGTTCATCCCGCCCGGGTACCCGTAGGAAACGTACTGGTCCCACCCGTAGACCAGGACGCCCATCTTGTGGTCCCCCGACAGGACGTGGGACCCGGCCTGCAGCGGGAAGCGCGCCAGGGACCACCCGGTGATCGGGGTGGGCGCCAGGGGCGAGGGCAGTGGACCGCCGTCCAGAGTGACCACGGCATCCGGCGGCGCCAGGACGTTGACGTAGTTCAGCGCGTACTTGGTGGGCACCAGGAACACGTACTCCTGGCGGTACTGCTCGACGGGCACCCCGACCATGAAACTGGGATCCCCGATGTTCGCGTCGTCGGGCGAGCAGTCGGAGTCCCTGCTGCACGACTTCCCGAACAGCGCTCCGCCGCACTTGCTGCCGAACAGCATGGACTCGCAGGCCTCGTGGGCGGAACCGGGAGCGTCCTGGCCCTCCAGGAAGTGCCCCACCAGGATCGGCTTGTCGCCCAGGATTTCCACCGAGTCCTGGATTTCCATGTCGAAGTACTGGCCCTTCTGCAACAGGGGCGCCTTGAGGGGCGGCAGCAGCGGCGGCACGATGGTCAGGGTGGTCGAATCCTGCGCCGCCAGCACCCGCACGAAGTCCGGCGCCTTCCCCCGGGGCCAGGTCCGACCGACCACGTAGTCGTTCCCCCAGGCCGCCAGCGGCTGGATCTGCTCCTCCAGGTGATCGCAGGCGCCCACGACCGGGCAATCCGCGTCCGACAGGCACGCCATGGTGTCGTAGGCGCACTTCCCCGATTTGCAGATCGACGGCGGGCTGTTCGCGCACACGTGCCCCCCGAACACCGCCACGCGCTGGTCGGCTTCCACCGAGGACCCCGTGAGGTCCCCGTAGGCGTCCGCGCTTTCGATGTTCAGGACCTCGTACGGGTTCATCGTGGTGGTCCAGGAATCCCCGGCGTTCAGGGCCGGCACCGTCCCGCCCGCCGCCGTCCTGGCCGCCACCTTGATCGTCACCGACGTCGGTACCGTCCCCGTCGCCACCACCGCGAAGTTCGACGCCAGTTCCGCCGAGCCCGGCCGGTGGGGCCAGGCCATCACCAGGTACTTCTTGCCCAGGACGTTGGTGGGCAGCAGCAGCGACGCGTCGTTTGAAAACACCCCCACGTTTTCCAGCGGGTTGAACTGGAACGCCACGATGGGAATGTTCGACGTCACCCGCCGCGCGAACTTGTCCTGCAGGACCCCGACGATGTTGTAAGGCGCCAGGCTGATGACCGTCGCGGTCTTGGGCGGCGCCTGGATCGTCGTCTCCTCGCCGTCCCACTTTTCGACCTTGATCGTCGCCGTGAAGGACTCGTTGGTGTTCGACACGACGATGGCGAAGGGCGAATCGGCGCCTCCGCTTTCGTTGTTCTGGTCCATGTCGATGGCCCAGTACTCGCAGCCCAGGTTGGTCGCGAATTTTTCGTTGTAGGCGCACAGGTCGATGCACATCCCGAGGTGGCACAGGCGCCCGGTGTTTTCCGTGTCGCAGTCCTCGATCGGCTCGTAGGCGGTCGCGCCTGCGTTGCACTGCGTGACCTGCCCGCCCTCGCACTGCTTCATGCCCGGGATGCAGGTCACGCATTCGCCGCTGACGCACTTCTTGTCGCCGCAGTTGACCGTTTCCTCCCAGTCCGACCCGTAGGCGTTGCAGCGCCGCGACTGGTTCAGGGCGCTGCATTCCACCACGTTCGGCGTGCAGGTCAGGCAGGCCCCCTCGATGCACAGAAGGTCGCCGCACGGCATTTCGATCAACTGGGTGCCGTCCTCGGAGCAGGTGATCGACGTGTTGCGGTTGCATTCATGGCGACCCGGCGTGCAGACCACGTCCCCGCCGTAGTCCCGGGCCAGATCCACCGGAAGGTCCGCGGCGACCACGTCCCGCGCGTCGTCGATGGGTTCCGGAGCGTCCCGCCCGATGATCACCGGCGGCGCGTCGGGCAGCAGGCCGTAGTCGTATCCCACGAGGGTCTTGGCGCTGCAGCCTGCAATCACGGCCGGCACCGACGCCAGGATCCAGACCATCGCCGATGCCCGCATCCGCCCCCCGCCGTCCATCGCGCAAACGATTGTACCGCAAGGCCATGGAAACTCGGACAACGCTTGTTTCGGGGAAGATCGAGCGATTGGCGGCGTGATCCCGCGCCGCAGACGGAATCCTCACGGCCCTTCAGTCCGTCCCGGGATCGCGGACCACCGGCGCCGGTTCCGGGCCCAGGTTGACCTCGGGCCAGGTGGCGGCCATCTCGCGGAACAGGGTGATCGCGTCGTCCCGGGAATAGTCGGGCGTGTCGCGGTATTGCCGGGCCGCCTTGCGCAGCAGTGCGGGATACCGGCCGGCGCGGTCGATCCACCGTCCCTTTTCGAAGCGGAAGACCCGGGGAACGGCGTCCACCCCCAGGGTCACGTAGGCCTGGCACAGCAGTTCCGGGCGGCCGTCCCGATCCAGGTCCCGTACGTCGAGGGTCATGCACAGGGCCCCGCCCGGCAGAAGGTCCGCGACAAGGCCGGTCGCCGGATCCACCCCGACGACATGGAACCGTTGGGCCCGGGAGGAATAACTGGCCACCGTCAGGCGATCGACGAAGCCGTCGGGACGGCGCAACGCGGCGTCGAATCCCTGGATGACCCCGTGACTGCCGCCGGCATCGTCAGCCTGCAGCAGCAGGCGTACGGCGGGCGATTTCCCAGTGCAGTCGACGGCCTCGACCTGCATCGGCGTGTCGTCGGCCTGGCACTGCCACTGCATCAGCAGCATGCGGGGACCGCCGCGACGAATGGCGTGCCACTCCGGCATCGCCAGGAAGCGGTCGGGGTCCCAGGAGGCGGCGGAGGTGCGGGCGCATTCCGCGAACAGGCGTTCCCGGACCTCCTTGGCGCACCGGTCGGACGGGCGGGCAACGGCCGCACCCGCCACGAACGTCACTGCGATTCCCGCCAGCAGGAACGAGCCCACCCGGGCGGTCCGGCGACGAGTCTTAGTAACGTATGCGTTCCTCATGCTTCCGGTACCTTTCGACATCACTTCACAACCTGCCTGCCGCCGATCCCGTCGCCGGCGATCAGCGCCAGTTTCATGGCTCGGGACCACGTTTTCAGCAGGCATTCGCGGCGCATCGCGTCGCCCTGCGTGTCGAACGTTTCCGCATGGACCAGTTCGACGGGCCTGCGTCCCCGGGTGTAGGCGGCACCGAGGCCCGCGTTGTGGGTCGCCACGCGCTTTTCCAGGTCGCGTGTGTAGCCGGTGTACAGGGTCCCGTCGGCGCAGCGGAGGATGTAGGCGTGGAACGGCATCGTCCGCCCCTTCTACACGTGCCGCACGGTGGCCAGGGTGCGGCGCTGCACGCGGACGAACTTCACGGCGGGGTGCCCCACGACGATCGCGGCCAGGACCACCTGGTTGTCCCCGATGCCCCAGCGTTCGCGCAGGGCACGGGACCGCTCGACGATGGGCGGAACCAGCCCGATCATCGTGCTGCCCAGGCCCAGGGCGTGGGCCGCCAGCATGGCGTTCTGGCACACCAGCACGGCGTTCTGGTCGTACGACAGGCCGGTGCGATCGCCCGTGAACAGGATCACGGCCGGGGCGTGATACAGGTACTTGTCCTGGCCCGTCCGCTCGAACAGGTCGTTGGCGTCCCGGGTCAGGCCCAGGATGTAGTCCCGCAGCATCGCCCAGGTGTCCTTGCCCGCGATCAGCCGGAACATCGCCCGACCGATCACGTTGCGGGTCATCCGATCCATCTTGGCGTAGCCGGTCCGCATCACGGTCAGCAGGCGGCGGATATCCGTCTTTTCGGTCACCACCACGGCCGAGGTCGTGTGGGGCGGCCATCCCATCGGGGCCGTCGCGGCCATTTCCAGCAGGCGGTCCAGCACCGCCCGGTCGACCGGCCTATCAAGAAAGTTCCGCACCGAGCGCCGCGACTGCAGGAAGCGGCCCATCGCGTCCGCGTCGAAGCCCCAGGGCTGGGCCTCGACGAAGTCCGAACGCTCCAGCCCCTCGACCCGCATGGCGTCCTGGGCACAGACCATCACGCAGTGGCCGCACCGGAAGCACTTGTCCTCGCGGCCCGGGACCGGGCGCGCCAGGCCGTCCACCAGTTCCAGGACCAGCATCGGGCAGACCTTCACGCAGGCGTTGCAGCCGTTGCACCGGGCGGGGTTGGTACGGGTGGTCAGGACGTCGTCCATCGGGGAACCCTTGGAAGAGGCGCCGCGAGGATAGATCATTTTTCGGGAAAACTACGCCCGGACGCCGAATCGCAGCCTCAACGGGCCCAGTCCAGGCTTTCGCGCTTGGATTCCCAGTGGGCGCCCAGATCCAGGGCGATGGCCCGGTCGCACAGGTCCAGCGCGCCGGGGAAGTCCCCCAGTTCGCTGCGGGCCTGGACCCCGCGCTCCAGGACGGTCGTGGCCAGCAGCGCGGCGCGGAAGCCGTGGCCCAGGGCCTCCTCCATCGCGGGCAGCAGCGACAGGAAGGACCGCACGGCCTGGTCCACCCCGGCCCAGTCCCCCAGGGCCGCCCGGTCGGCCGCGACCAGGTCCCAGGCGACGGCCTTGACGCCGTTCGGGAGGCTCTGCTGGCCTTCCAGCGTGCGCATCAGGTACTTCAGCCCCGCGGCAGGACCGTTGGACGCGGCCTCGCGGTGCCCGTTGTGCAGGTCGTCCAGGATGTCCCTGGTCGTCTTCCGGACGGGTTCCTGGCGCTTGGACATCGTATTCCTCAACCCGCTGCAGGCGGTTCGGCGATCGTGATCGCGTTGCGCCGCAGGAATTCGGTGAAGCCGTAAACCGGCGTTCCCAGGAAGCGCATCTTCATGGCCCCGGTGGGACAGGTGTTGACGCATCCCAGGCAGGCGACGCACCGGGAGGTGTCCACGGCGCGGGATGCCGCGTCAATCGCGCCCACGGGGCAGGCGCCGACACAGGTGCCGCATTCGGAGCACGTGTCGGCATCGACGGCATGCCCGCCGATCAGCAGTTTCGTGCCCGCGATGGACGGCGTGCCCTTGATCAGTTCCCGGGTGTTCCAGTCCCTGGGCACGGCGATGCCGTTGCCGGTCCGGACCCGCTCCAGCACCCCGTCGGCGAAGCGTCGGACGGACGCCCAGGTTCCGGCGTCCGGCAGATGGCGGTACGCCAGGATCCGCGCCTCGTTCCCGAGGCTCCAGGTGGGGGCGAAGGTGGACATGTTCCCGAAGAGGGCCAGGTCCACGGGCTGCGCGCCCCGACCGGCCATGCGGTCCAGCAACCCCGATGCCGCGTTGAAGGTGTTGCCCCCTTCCCCGCCGAACGTCACGTACGCGGCAACCCGAGTGCCCGCCAGCGGCGGCAGCGAATCGATCCAGGTCTGGAAGTGCCCGGGCGCCTCGAAGTAGTTCACTGGCGAGCCCAGCACGATCAGGTCGAAGGCGGGCATCTGCGCGCGGTCGAACTGCCGGTAGTCCGATGCGACCACGTCCAGGCCCTGCGCCTGCCAGAGCCGCGCGATCCACTGCCCGATCCGGCGCGTGTGCCCGGTCTGGCTGAACCACACGACCGCGGCGCGCCGGGGCTGGGCGGGCGGGATCGGGACGTCGTCGATCGTGGGACGGCCGGCGACGCCCGGCAGCCACGTGACGGCGGCGGCCCCCGCCACGACGGCGGCCGAACCCAGCAGGAAGTTCCGCCTCTTCATCGAAACCGGCTCCGCAATCGACGCCGTCCCCGGGGGCGCGGCGGGCCGAACATGGCATGACGGGATCCGGGGGTCAAGCGGCCGGAAGAGAAGCGCGGAAATTGGTGTCTGTCCCCATTTTCACGGAAATCGGTGTCTGTCCCCATTTTTCCCGTGCCATACTTCGAGGCCCAGGAGCCAGTCGGAGACATCGATGGTCGCGCGAATTCCGTCCAGCGCGTTCTGCGTGTGTACCTTGCTGTTCGCCGTTGCGTGCGCGTCGGGAAGCGGCACGATTGCGGACACCGGGGGGGCCGAAGGGGCCAGCGACGTCCTTCCGGACGAGGCCCGGGGCGACGCGGAGGATGCGAGCGATCCCCTTTCCGACGCACCGCCCGACGTGCCGCCCGACGCGGCGGTCCGGGTGTACGCGGATCGCCCCTACCGCCAGGAGATGCCCCGGTTCTACGGGTCGGCGGACGGGCTTCCGGCCGGCGTCGTCACTGCGGTGGCGGTCGCCCCGGACGGCACGGTGTGGGCGGGCACACGCGCCGGCCTGTACCGACGCCTGCCGACCCCTGCCGACGCCGCGTTCACCCCCTTCGCGGCCGTGCAGGACGAATCGCTGGCCGTGGAGGCCATCCGGGTCCGCGCGGACGGGACGTGGGTCCTCGCCTCGGGCGGCGTGTACCGGATCGACGGCGACGCCCTGGCCCCGGTTGCCCTGCCCGGCCGGACCGCGACGGCCCGGGTGCTGGCCGATGCGACCGGCGGCCCCCTGGTCGTGGGCAACGGCTTCCTGTGCATCGCGGTCGCGCCCGCGAATCCCGGCGATCCGCTGGCATGCACGCCCCTGGCCGTCCCTCCGGAGGGCAGCCCCCGCGCGGCCGCCGAGGTCGGCGACGAACTCTACCTGGTGGCCGACGACACCGGAGCCCTGTCGCGCTTCGACCGGACGGCCTGGGTACCGGTCGATCGGGGCACGCCCCCCTTCCTGGCACGCAGCCTGGCCGTCACTCCAGACGGCGACGTCCTGATCGCAACCGATCGGGGCCTGTTCCGCCTGGAACCGGGCGCCGTCGGAACCCCGACGCTGGCGATCGGCGACGGCGCGCTGCCGGAACCGTCCCTGACCGGGATCGTTGCAGGAGCCTCCCGGGAAGACCTCCTGCTGTCGGACCAGGGCCTGGTGGCACGCCGTGCGGACGGCGGCGACTACTACCACTGCCGGTACTGGCTGCCCGATGACCGCGTCCGCGACGCCGCCCGGGCCCCCGACGGGAGCCTGTGGGTGGCCACGGAGGGCGGACTGGGGCAGATCGTCGGCACCGACGTGACCCTGGAGGACAAGGCCGTCCACTACGGCGAGGGAACCTACGCCCGCCATCCGCGCCTGGGCTACGTGTCCCCGGTGTCGCTGGACGTCGCCGGCGACCTGTCCACGGCCCGTACCCGCGACGACGACAACGACGGCCAGTGGACGGGGATGTGGCTGGCGGCCCTGTCCTACCAGTACGCCGTGACGAAGGACCCGGTCATCCGGGCCCGTGCGAAGGAGGCCAGCCAGGCGTTGCGGTTGCTGCAGGCGGTCACGCACGACAAGAAGTTCATCGCGCGCAGCCTGGTGCCGGCGGACGAGTGCCCGGCGAAGCAGGCTCCGGGGGCCGGCCAGTGGCAGGTGTCCGCCGACGAAAAATGGTGCTGGAAGTCCGACACCTCCACCGACGAGTTCATCGGCCACCTGTACGGCCAGTCGGTGTACTACGACCTGGCGGCGGACGAGGGCGAGCGGACCGCCGTGGCCGAGATGGTCGGCGCCCTGCTGGACCACGTCATCGACAACGGGTATGCCATGACCGACGTCGATGGCCTACCCACCACCGACGGGCACATGGACCCGGATTTCATGGCCATCACCGGGCAGTTCGGGGACGCCGGCCTGAACGCTGCGAAGCTGCTGGGGGGCCTGCTGGCGGCCGCGTACATGACGGGCAAATCGACGTACCTGGACCGCTACACGACCCTGATCGAGGAACACGGATACGGCGAGTACGTCCGCCAGGAAAAGCAGATCCAGGACGTGTTCTGGATCAACCACGACAGCGACGAGATGGCCATGATGGCGTTCCACGTCCTGCTGTGGCACGAAACCGACCCCGTCCGGCGCGCGATCTGGATGGAGGGGTTTTCGTTCCTGTGGGAAACCCAGCGGCCCGAGCGCAACCCGGAGTTCAACTTCACCTGGGCGGCCCACGCCGGCGACGGCGCCGAAATCGACCTGGACACGTCGATCCGCACCCTGAAGGACATTCCCTGGGATCTGGTCCGCTGGGGATGCGACAACGCGTTCCGCAGCGACGTGGCCCGGAACCCGGAGCCCGATCGGTTCGGCGACGCCCAGGCCCTGGTCCCCGTGGCCTATGACGAACGGCACGTCATGAAGTGGAACTCGAACCCCTACGGGCTGACCTTCGGCGGCACCGGCAACGAGGAGGAAACGGCGACCTTCTGGACCCTGCCCTACTGGATGGGTCGGTACGGAGGGTCTATCGTGGCGCCTGATGACCTGCCGCTGGACCTGGCCGTGCCTGATCGCCCGGGGACGCACCAGGCGCACCCGCATCCGGCCGCGATGCCCCTGGCATCCATCCCCTGCGCCAGCGCCGCGGATTGCGCCGACGGCAACCCCTGCACCATCGACTTCTGCGGCACCGCCCACACGTGCGTCTTCGGGGTGGTTGCCGGCTGCTGCCTGGTGGACGGGGATTGCAACGACGGCAATTCCTGCACCAAGGACACGTGCGTCCTGAACGCGTGCCAGTACTACTGGAACAAGAACTGTTGCTGGGACGACAGCCACTGCGAAATCATGGACCGTCCGACCCATCAGCCCTGCACCACCGACAAGTGCGTGAAGGACTCCCTGACGGGCAACTGGTACTGCATCCAGCCCTACGCGCCGAACTGCGCCGTGGGCCTGCCCTACGTCCAGCCGTTCACCGACGGCGCATCGTTCGCCGACATCAACTGGCAGAAGATCGACTACGGGACGCGCACCGACCGCAACTGGTCGTTCGCCCCTGCCTTCGGCGACCTGGGCCCCGACGGGCACCTGACGTTCCACTGGTCACCCACCGCGGTCCTGGTCAAGACCGTCGCCGTGACGCCCGAACTGGACGCCTCGACCTCGCTGAACGACGGGTTCAACGGGACCCAAAGCACGACCGTCCAGTGGCGCATGGCCTACCACCACTGGAACCCCGGCGCCGCCGTCACGATTTCGGTCCGCGCTTCCAGCACCAATGATTTCGCGACCCCCGGGGCGTACATCGAACTCTTCGCCCGGACGACCAGCGAGAACATTCCCTACGAATTGTTTTCGGTCCAACTGCCGTCCCCGGAGAAGTTCTCGACGACCCTCCGGATCGGTTTCATGGTCGATACCGGGACGTCCCTGGCCGGCACGGCGAACTTGGAGTCCCTGGAAGTGGACGACGTGGTGGTTGCGGCCGGCGTCCCCTCCCACCTGATCAAATCCCTGGTGTATCGCTGCGACGGCGCCCCGGGCTGCAACCTGAGCGACTCGGAACTTGTCGCCACCGCGAACGAAGGCCAGCCGGTCCCCGCCGTGACCGCCGGCAGTTGCGACTGGTACCGTGTCTACATGTGCATGCATGACCCCGACGGCACCCCGGGGACCTGGAACTTCTTCGGATATCCCTCGGCCTACATCGACGGCGCGCCGATGGACCAGACCTCCGTCATCCAGCCCGTCCCCGGGTTCGGCGAGACCGGCTGCCAGACGTTCCCCCAGACCGTCCAGTCGATTTGCGGCAGCCCGACGATCGGCACCGGGTACTACGTGTGCGCCCTGGACGTGAAGGCCGACTGCTGCGCCGACGACGCGGCGCCCGATTGCGCGGTCCAGGCCGCCGGCGCCTACCGTTCGGCCCTCGTGGCCCGGGACGAAACCCCGCCCGGCCCGACCACGCCACTCCACAGCCCCTTCGAGACCCAGACGAAGTTCGACGTCACGATCCTGATCGACGACGGCTACCTGGTGTGGTCGCCCAACGGTCGCGACGCCCCGGCCGCCCGGGCCATCGCCGACGCGATCGGCGGCACCCGCGATCCCCGGGACGGCGACGCGTTCCGCCAGGCCCAAATCCTGGCCGATCTGGACGTCCTGTCGGACGCCGACCTGGCCCGCTTCCGCGGCGTCTTCGCCGTTCTGGGCGTGTCCGGCAACACCCACGTCGTCACGCCGGTCGAGGCGGCCCGGCTGAAGGCCTACCTGGACCAGGGCGGCCGCATGGTCCTGGAGGGCGGCGACTTCTTTTCGACGTCCACGCGCCCCGGCGGCCAGCCCCCGACGGTCCTCCACGACCTGTTCCGGATCGACGCGACCTCGGGCGGCTTCGCGGTGATGGACGGCCCCCTGGCCGGTCGCAACTTCCTGGACGGTGTGACCTTCGATTACGCCCAGAACAGCGCGCAGTACAATTCCTACGTCGATCGCCTGGTTCACCGGCCGGGCTCGGGCAGCCGCGAAATCCTGCGAAACGCCGGCGCGACGCCCTTCGCAACGACGGTTTCGTTCGAAAGCACGCCGGCCGTCCCGGCGGGTCCGTTCTACCGCACGATCGGCAGTTCGATCCTGTTCGGCGGACTGGTCCGGCAGGTCGGGCAGACGACGGTCCTGGACCTGATGGGCCGGACGCTGGACTTCCTGGAAGTCGGCTATCCGGACTGCACCACGGCCGCCCAGTGCCAGGACGACGAGGTCTGCACTTCCGAAACGTGCCTCCCGGCGGACGCCGACGGCAGGCGCGTGTGCGGGGTTGCGTTGCCCCCGGGCATGTCGTCCTGTACGCCCTGCACGAACGATGTCCAGCCCCGGCACGACGGCCAGCCGGCCTGCGGCATCGACGAAGCCTGTAACGTCGCGCTGGGCTACTGCGTTCCGATTCCGTCCTGGGTCCGCTTCGACGCGGAAACCGGCACGGCCCCAGGCTGCGGCGTCTTCTTCGGCGACTCGGACGCGAACCCCGCGGCGCCCGCCTCGTCGTCCTGCGTGATGACGATCCCCATGACGGGCATCGTCGACCGGCTCCACGTCAAGGCGAAGGTTCCCCACCTGTACCGCGGCGACGTCCAGTTGACCCTGACCAGCCCCGGCGGCACGACGGTCCTGCTGAAGGCCGCGGACCCGCTGGACGCCGGTGCGGACGTCTACGCGACGTACGACGTCGGCGTGCCGTCGGACCAGCCCGTGTCCTTGTTCCAGGGCCAGCGCCTGCAGGGCACCTGGACGCTGACGGCCCTGGACGCCCTCCCCTCGTTCGCGGGCGGCGTCATCGAGGAGTGGCACCTGTACGCGACGATGCGGGCCGACCCGTGCGGCACCGTCGTCGAGTGTTCCGAGGACCCCTGCTCCTCCGCGGTGGCGTGCGCCGACACCACGATCCCGCCGGACGGAACCACGGAGTGCGCGTATGCGGCGCTGTGCGACGACCACGACGCCTGCACCCGCGACATCTGCACGGCGGGCACGCAGACCACAACGGGTACCGGTACCTGCACCCACGCCCTCATCCCCGGCGCCGGCTGCACCTGCGCCACGAACGCCGACTGCCTGGCGGACCAGGCGTGCCTGAACCCCGCCCAGGCGGCCGCCTGTGCCGGGCAACCGGACTGCCGCTGCGTGGCGATCCCGGGCACCGCCCATGAAATGGCCCTGCCGACGCCGGTGGCCATCCCCGACCATGACGCCGTGACCGGTGTCACCGTGACACTTGTCCTGACCGGCACGACCCCGATCGACCATCTGAAGGTCCGCATCGCGACCGACCACCCCTTCGTGGAGGACCTGCGGACGCGCCTGTGCCACCTGGGCACCTGCATCACCCTGCGCGACGTCCGCAAGAAGGCCGTGGGCGAGGAAACGGGCACGAATGACGTGTACGACTTCGACGTCGTCGCCGGACCCGGCAGGCTGGACGACTTCCGCCGCATGCCCGTCGGGGGCGCCTGGGACCTCACCCTGTTCGACGTGGTGCCGGGCGAAACGGGCAGCCTGAAGCGCTTCGCCCTCTACATCCAGGAGGCGGTGTGCTTCTTTGACGGCGATTGTTCGGACGGGGAGGCCTGCACGATGGACACGTGCGACTCGCCAAGCCCGGGCGCCCCCGGCGTCTGCCGGCACGCCTTGAAGCCCTGCGGCATGCCGTACCTTCCCGTCGGCATCAGCGCGGATTGTGTCCAGCCCCCGCAGTGCATCGCCGCGACGGGTTTCTGCCCCACGGCTGCCACCGTGACCTTCAAGACCGTCGGCACGACCTGCGAGGACGGACGGTTCTGCACCGTCGATGACCAGTGCGATGGGGACGGAGGCTGTTCGGTCGGTTCGGTTCGCGACTGCCAGGCCCTGGACGGCCCGTGCGTCGAAGGGTGGTGCGACCCGGTCGCCTCGGAAACCCTGAAGGCGTGCCAGGTACGAAACCGCGCCAACGGCCGCGCCTGCGACGACGGCGACCCCTGCAACGGCACCGCCGACACCTGCCATGACGGTGTCTGCGGCATCCGGTGGATACACGATTGCCGCGTCGGTGGCGATTGCGCCGACGACGGCAACAAGTGCAACGGCGACACATGGTTGTGCGACGATTGCGGGCTCTGTCACCTGGACCTGATCGGCCACCCGCGGAAGGACCTGATCTGCAAGGCCGCCGCCCTCCCCTGCCACATCGGATCGTGCGTGCCTGCGACCGGGCTGTGCCTGGACGCACTGGCGCCCGACGGCGATCCCTGCGACGACGGCAATGCCGGCACAACGAACGACACCTGTACCCGAGGCCTCTGCGGCGGCGGGACCTGACTCGACAGGACCTGCGGCGACGGCGACATCACAACGCGCCCGTCACCCCCGGTGGGTGACCCGGGCCCAGGCCCGCAGCATGGTTCGCAGGATCGGGGGGACGTCGTCCCCGGCCTCCACGCCGCCCGCCGTCGAATCGTCGTTCCCCGACCCGTCGGTCAGCACGGTCGCGTCCGGATCGGCGCGGTACATCTTTTCCAGGAAGGCCAGGACGTTCTTCTTCACCAGGCCGCGCAGGGGCAGTTTCGCGATCATCCCGTACATGGGCGCGCTGCCCTCGGCCGACGCCTCGGGGTGCACCCGGACGTACTCCACTGCCTCCCGCAGGTCCGACAGGTAGCGTTCGGCGACCGCCGCGTGGCCGGGGTTCAGGATCAGGTGCAGGCCGGCGGGGTTCTGCACGCGGTCCACGTGCCAGCCCCGAGCCTCCAGGAAATCCCCGACGGCGTAGATGTTGACCCCGCCCTTCACCGACCCGAAGGCCATCAGGGACAGCAGCGGCGTCCCCAGCACCTCCAGGCCCGGGATCGCCCGGATGCCTTCCCGATAGGTCCGCGCCGTGGCCATCAGCGCACCGGCGTTCGCAAGATACCCGTCGTCCCCCAGGGCGTTCAACGACGCCCACGCCGCCGCGATCGCCCCGCCCGGACGGGTTCCCGCCAGCGTCGGCGAGGCGTAGACCCCGCCGCACCACTCCGTTTCCACGCTGAACTGGTGCCGCAGGTAGTCCATGCCGCGGTACAGGATGGTCGAGGCCCCCTTGGCCGCGTACCCGTACTTGTGCACGTCGGCCGACATGGACGTCACGCCCGGCACCCGGAAGTCGAAGGGGGGAATGTCCCCCAGCCGCTCCGAGGCGCCCAACCGCTCGACGAAGGGCAGCAGGTACCCCCCGACGCAGGCGTCCACGTGGAACCCGACACCCTTGCGGGCCGCCAGTTCGCCCAGTTCGCGGATCGGGTCGATCACGCCGTACGGGTAGCAGGGCGCGCTGCCGACGATCGCGATGGTCTGCCAGGACATCCGCCGACGGATCGCGTCGACGTCGGCCCGGAAATCCGCCGCCAGCGGGGCACGGACGATCCTGACGTCGAAGTACTGGCCGGCCTTGTAGAACGCCGCGTGGGCCGAGGCCGGGACCACGATTTCGGGGCGCAGGATCCACGGTTTGTGGCGGCGCGCGTGCTCGCGGTACGCCAGGACGGCCAGCAGGATGCTTTCGGTGCCGCCGGAGGTCATGGTGCCCACGACGTCGTCCCCGCCGTGGAACAGGCCGGCGGTCATGCGCACCACCTCGGCCTCCAGGCGCTTCAGGCTCTTGAAGGCCATGGGGTTGAGGGCGTTCGAACCGAAGAACAGGCCGTGGGCGGCCTTCAGGAAGTCCGTGTGCGCGTCCGAGTGGTGGTACACGAGGCTGAAGAGCCGGTGCCCCTTCCAGTCCGCGTCATGCCCCGCCAGGTCCCGCAACCGCCGCAGCAACTCGTCGTGGGGGATGCCCTTCGGGGGAATCCGGATCGTCGCCTTCGCCATGATCGACTCCTGTTCTACGGGGCCGCCGACAACTTCGCGACCGCCGCATCGGCGACGCTCTTCGGGAGGCATCCCGTGGACCCGTCGGGGAAGTACTGCGTGATGACCGAGGCATCGATCAGGCCCGCCGCCACCAGGGTCTGGGCGTCGAAGCAGATGCCGTCGTCGGCGGTCCGGCAGTCCGCGTCCAGGGCGCACGGCGACAGGCAGATGCCCTGCGAACCGAAGGCGTCCCCCAGGAACGGAAACAGGCTGAAACAGGTGCCGCCCATGTCCGGCGTGCAGGCCCCGTCCGAGCCGTCCACCGCGCAAAACAGGGCCGAGCAGTATCCGCCCGGGATGACGGCGCCCTGGATGAACCCCCCGATGTTCTCGGTGGTCATGCAGAAGTCCGTCACGCAGTCGCCGTTGGCCGCGCACGACGCCCCGACCGCCCCGATCGTGACCGCGTCCCCGACGGCCTCGTTCCCCGCATCGTCGCCGGACAGGATCCCCTCGGCCCCGCCCTGGCTGCCCACCTCGCCCTGTTCGCGGACCCAGCCCCCGGGCGCGTTGCCGCACGACGCCGACATGCCCGCGGCAACCGCCACGAAAATCATCGATCGCCAGGCCGCCCCAACCCGTCGCTTCACGGTGTCTTCCCCGCGCCCGAGCGTGCCGCGCCCGCCTTCCCGACGCCCGGCGACAGCGTCACGACCGCCCGGGCCGACGCCCGGATTTCGTCCCAGTCCGACACCATCGGGACGAACTCGCCGCGCAGCCACGACGGGTGCTGGTCGCCGTAGTGCGGCGCGCCAGGCCACCCGGAAACACCCGTGTCGCTGATCCACAGCCCGTGACGGATGTCGGCCAGGTCCACGACGTGCCGGTACGCCGGGCCCGCGACGGCCGCGAAGGGAGTCTTGTCGTTCCCGAGGTCGAAGTGGGATTTCCAGACCGAGTCCAGGCCCCCGCCCACCTCGACCTGGGGCAGGTTGACGAACTTCTTCAGCGATTTCTGGGACCCGAAGGCGTGCCGGATCTGCAGGGTGTGCAGCCGGCCCCACCGCCATTCCGACGCCACCGGACCGAGCTCGGAAGCCAGGCGCGCGACGGCGGCCCGGAAGGCGGCCACCACGACGTCCCGCCGGGACTCGACCGCCGGCGTCGCCCGGTCGTCCCAGACGACGTGGTCCACCCGGTCGAACCACAGATCGGCCACGTTGGTCGAGTAGCGCTGGGACATCAGGAACTCGAACCCCGCCCGGTCCACCTCGTCTCGCAGGGCGCCGATGATGGCCTGGCGATAGGTCGACTGGAACACCGAGGCCGCGACCGACTGGACCGTCGCCTCGAAATCCCACGCTTTCAGCAGCCCCAGGGCCAGGGCCTCCAGCGGCGTCCAGTCCGCGATCGTCGCCAGGTCCCGCAGCATCAGGGGGACCAGTCGCACCGCGCGGTTCAGCTTCACGTCCATCTGGATGTCGGCCATGGACCGGCTGGTGTGCTGCGGCCTGGCGGCCAGCAATTCCGTGATCCGGTCGAACCGGTACGACGGGGCCGCGTCCACGTTGACGAACACCGCGCTGGTGTCCGGGGCGCGGACCAGGTTGTTCGCGTGGACGAACACCCCGCCGGTGCGCGACACGGCGAAGGGCATCTTCGGGGGGTCCACCGGCGGGCTCCACTCGTAGGCGTCCAGCCACCCCGGCACGGGGAACGTGCCCAGATGGTTCTTGCGCCCTGGGATTTCGCCGGTGACGAACAGGGCGATCGCCCCGCTGGTGTCGGCGGCCGTCCAGGTGGACGCCGGCGCCGCCATGGCCAGCAGCGCCGTCCGCAGTTCCTCGACGCTCCGGGCGCGACCCGCCTGCGACAGTGCCGCGATGCTGGCCGACACCCCCTTCGGGTCCCAGCGCAGGGCGACCAGGGGCGCGTTGGCCGGGAACAGGTTGGGGTACATGTCGTTCAGGATCGCGCCATGGGCGGTGCGACGTAGCACGAAGCGCCGTTCCTCGAAGCCCGCCCCCCGGCGGATCCGCACGATTTGCTCGTCCTTCCCGATGGGCCGGTACCCCTGGGACGTCAGCACCTCGCCGGGGTTCGCCGGGTTCTGCTGCTCGATGTACAGGTCCACCGCGTCCCCGACCGCCGACGTCGTGCCCCAGGCCACGTTTTCGTTGTGCCCCGCCAGCACGTAGGGCAGGCCGGCGATGGAGGCGCCGATCACGTCCAGGCCCGGCGCGCGCAGGTGCTGCTGGTAGAACAGCGAGGGCAGCATGTGGGACAGGTGCGGATCGTTCGCCGAGATCGGCCGGCCCGACGCCGAGCGCTGGCCGCTGACGACCCAACTGTTGCTGGCGCAGGTGAAGAAGGTCGCGTCGGGCGCGGTGCGGTCCGACGCGACGTCCCCTGGCTGCTTCTGCACCTCGTAGGGCCTCGGCGGGAACCAGCCCGCCAGTTCCGGGGCGATCGCCGGCGGAAGGGCGCGGATCGGTGCGTCGGGAGGCAGGCTGGTCCCGCCGTGCCACCAGTCGTTGCCGTAGATCTGCGAGGCCCGATCGATGCCCACGCTGAGGGCCAGCAACAGCCGGGACAGTTCCTGCTGCCAGTTGTGGGTCACGCCCCAGGCGTTCAACCGACCCAGCGCGAAACTGTCCGCCAGGGTCCACGGTTCGGGCTGCACCCGCAGCAGGCGGTACTCCAGCGGCAGGTACCGGGCCATCCCCGCGTTCACGCCCTCGACGAACGCCTCCATCAGGACGCGGCTGCCGGGGTCCAGGGCGGCCACGTCGCCCTGCACCGCCTGGTCGATCCCCCAGCCCCGCATCGACACGTCGAACTTGACCGTCGTGCCCTCCAGGATCGGCTGCTCGCCCACCAGTTCGGACATCCGGCCCCGGGCGAAGCGCCGCATCATGTCCATCGCGAAGAAGCGGTTGCGCGCCTGGAAGAAGCCCGTCGCGCGGACCAGGTCCACCTCGTCGGCCGCGTCGATATGCGCGACCCCGACCGCGTCCAGGTAGACCTTCACGGGCTGATGCAGCCCGGGGATGGCGATCGTTTCGTCCTTGTCCTTCGGGTAGTCGGGCGACGTCTTGTAGCCAATGTAGGAGGAGGCCGCGCAGCCGGCGCCGGCGACGACCAGGGCGACCAGGGCCATCGACCACCGAACCCGCGTCCACACCGTCAACAGCATCATCGAAGGGACTCCTTTCAGGTTCACCAGAACTTCGCCGGGATGCGCACCCCGGCCGTGATCACATCCGACGCCCGGGCGTTCCGGCCCGGGATCAGGCTCAACGAACGGTAGGTCACGTAGATCTGCAGCGGCGCGCCCAACCGCAGGAAGCTGAACATCGCGGTGGCGGAGATCGCGTTCTTGTAGCCCGGCCGCCAGCGGTCCTCCTGGGTGTAGTCCCACAGGTCGGACATCGAGTGGTAGCGCGTCTGCCCCAGGTACGTGAACGTGTAGCGCAGCGACAGCGTCAGCAGCGGGGGGAACGCCGCCGCGCGCACCGCGTCCCCCTTGCTGATCCAACTGGCCCGGACCGGCCCCTTCCAGGGGACCACGTCCGCCTGGACCGACGCGCCCAGGTAGTCGCCGGGATCGATCGTGTAACTGGTGCCAACGTATGACTGGAAGTTCATCAGCAGCGGGTTCCGTTCGCCGGTCGGCGTCTGGTACCGGTGCGTCGCGAACCACTCGTAGAAGAGGTCGACCCCCAGGGTCAGCCGGTCGTCCAGTTCCTTCTGGAACGTCCGATCGAAGCCGAGGTGGACGCCCAGGTCGCCCTGCGTCTGCAGATCCCACATCGTGGTTCCGGCCGCCACGACCTCCTCCCGGTCCGCCTGGCGCCCGGTGGGCAGCGCGCCCGTGACCGTCAGCGCACCGGCGACCTGGGCCTCCTTGAACGCGCCGATCCAGTCGGACCAGCGCAGCCGGACGCCCAGCACGATGTCGCCCAGCGCCCCCTCGTTGCCGACCCATTTCCCCGGCCGGGGCTGGCCCATGCTTTCGGCCCACTGCCAGAAGTCGGCCTCGCTGTACGCCCGGCCCAACTGGGGCTGGTAGTCGCCGGGCACCCACTTCAGATGCGGCGTGATCCCGGTCCGCACGACCAGGGGGATCCCGATACCCAGGCTGAGCCAGTCGAAGATGCCGTACTGCAACTGGAACACCGTGATCTGGTACACGACGTCGGCGTCCGGAATCAGCGTTCCCTGCTTCCCTCCCCCGGGCTCGTACCGTTCGATGGCGTCGATCAGCGGGCCCTTGTTCCCGCTGTTGTCCCAGGCGCTGCTCAGCCACGAGTAGTTGTAGCTGAGGTCCAGGAGGAAGGAGCCCTTCGGCAGGGTCTCGGCGAAACCGGCGAGGGCCGGCGCCGGAAGGAGGAGGGCCCAGACCGCGCCTGCGATCAGCGCGATCCGTCCGATCCCGATCCCGCGACGGGCCCCGCTCATTCGCCCGCCTCCGTCTTCCATGCCGCGTCCAGGTCGAACGTCAGGAACTCCCCGTCGGTGGCCGGGACCTGCCCCATGGCATACCGCAACAGCCGGCGACGGGGGAGGAAGACGGACGCCATCATCGAATCGCGCGAGTCCACCAGGTCCGGCGTCCGCAAGATGTCGATCGCGGCGGATGCGTCCAGGTGGCCATACCGCAGGCGGATCTGCCGGCCCAGGATCGAATGGGCGCGCACCGAACGGTAGTAGAAACTGGTCCAGAAGCGCTGCGGCCGGATGTCGAACACCAGGACCTTCGTGCGCAGGTCGTCGCGGTTCTTCACGAAGTGGCTGGCGATCCGGAGGTCGTCGGCCCCGATACTGGCCAGCGGAGTTCCGGCCGGATCGAGGTTGCCCGCGTCGCCCAGGTCCGGCCCGAACACGAACGCCCCGCCGCCGGCGTCGCCCTGGATGTTCGAGTCCAGCTCGACCGCGGCCAGATCGCCTGTTGCGTCGGCCAGCAGCACGTTCCACCCGAACGAAGCCTGCACCTGCCGGAGGACGGTGGTCGCCTCGGCGACGCTGCGCTGCCGCGTCAGGAGGTCCCGCCCGATGATCCCGATGGGGACGCCGGCGGCCAGCAACCGGGCGTCGAACAGGTCCCGCATGAACCTCTGGACCATCGGGTTGTCGAGGGTGTCGGAGTTCGTGAACGACCAGGCCAGCCCCTCGGCGTTCATGCCCGCGAAGCCCCATACAAGGCCGGAATAGCCCAGGACCGCGTGCGGGATCCCGTCGTCCGGGATGTGCACGAACAGCGCCGTGTGCTTGTGCGTGGTGTTGGAGTCGATCAGCGCGTAGTGCTGGGCCAGCAGGGGCTCGCCGTCCGTCGTCGCGGTCCCCCGCGCCGCGAAGGCGATGGCGGGCGGCTGTGTCTGGCCGTCCGGAAGCCCTTCGTTCGGGATGTCCTCCCGTCTTGTTCCGTACCCCGCCGTCGAGAACACCAGGCGCTCGTCGCGCATGAACCGGGCGTGCA